>JBGCFK010000115.1:0-2926 GCA_045106875.1 Paracoccaceae bacterium
ACGTCCTTCGGCCTTGCGCCGTCGAAGGGTGAGGGCGGGCCGATCACGTATGACGATCACTCCCAGACCAACGTGGCAAAATTCCTGCACGCTGTGTACGGGCTTGGCTACAAGGTCACTCGTGAAGAGGGCGAAGACAACAAATACGCTGAGTTGTCCCGCGCTCGCTCTGCTTCTCTGTCGTTCTCGATGCGCCAGACCAAAGAGACGGTTCACGCGAACATCTTCAACCGCGCCTTTAATGCCAGCTATGCTGGTGCTGATGGCAAAGAGCTTCTGGCGACTGACCACCCGACACGCGCGGGCGACCAGGCAAACGAACTTGCGGTTGCGGCTGACCTGTCGGAAGCCTCGATTGAGGACATGCTGATCCAGATCCGCAATGCAAAAAACTCGCGTGGATTGAAGATCAACTTGATCGGCAAAAAGTTGATTGTTCACCCGAACGACATGTTCGAGGCGAAGCGTATTCTTGGCTCAACGCTGCGTTCTGGCACTGACCACAACGACACCAACGCGCTGCGTGAAATGGGTATGCTTCCCGAAGGTGTTATGGTCTATGACTATCTGACCGATCCGGATGCTTTCTTCATCCAGACGGACGCACCAGCGGGCTTGACCAGCTTCACCCGCCGCAAGATCGATCTGACGCAGGACAACGACTTCGACACAGAGAACATGTGTGCGAAGGCGACCGAGCGTTACTCGATGGGCTGGGGTGACTGGCGCAGCCTGTACGGATCTCCAGGCGCAGCCTAATGGCATCCAGAAAAAGTAGTGGGGGGCAATCCTCCCACTACACACGAGGCGCGTGGAAGGTTGTTTGTGACCGCTGCGGCCACGATTTCAAATCAACCCAGTTGCGCCTTGAGTGGACGGGTCTGCGCGTGTGCTCTGGCGCTGGTTCGAATGACTGCTGGGAAGAACGACACCCACAAGATTTTGTGCGCGGCAAGCCTGACAGGCAGTCGCCACCATGGACGCGCGCCGTTCCGGCTGACGTGTTCATTTCTGACATTGGCGAAGTGTCTGAGGATGATCTATGACAACGGACGTCACATACACAGCGCTTGAATTCTGCACTGAGGCTTTGCGCGAATGCGGTGTTGTCGGCATCCGCCGCGCCGCATCAGCAGCCGAGGAAGCTGTTGCGCTGAAGCGTCTGAACATGATGTTGAAGGCGTGGCAGAACACAGGCATCACGGTCTGGAAACAGACCAGCGCCAGCATCACAGTCACCGATGCAACGGCATCGTATGCCATCGCATCCCGCCCGATCCGGATCGAGACCGTTAACCGAAAAGATGGCAACGAGACTTGGCTAACGCCGGTGACCCGTCAAGAATACAACGAATTGCCCGACAAGGCATCCGCTGGAACAACATCATCATTCTACTACCATCGCCAGCGCGATCAGGGGTTGCTGCATGTCTGGCCGGTTCCGGCGACGGGAGTAGGCACCCTTGAGTGGTCCGGCACTGCTGAAGTTGAGGATATCACCAGCGGCACCGATGTGATGGATATCCCGAGTGAATGGTACGAGGCAACGCACTATGGGTTAGCATACCGGCTGCTAGGCGCTTTCCCAAGCATCACCGAAGCCCGCGCGCAGTTCATCACCATCAACGCCCAGCGTGCTTACTCTGATGCCAAGGGGAACGATATTGAAGATTCCGTCACGTTTTCGGCGGGCCACTGATGACACCGCTTGTCTTCGCGGCATCAAGCCAAGTCGATGAAACCTTGCGGGGCAAAGAAACGTCGCGCCTGCTGAACATGTATCCCGAAAAGGGCGGGAAAGGTCCGGTTACGATCCGAAGCGTTCCTGGTCTTTTGGAAGCTGCGGACTTGGGGGCTGGTCGCGTTCGCGAAATGATCAGCGGTCCCGATGGGATTTACGCTGCGGTTGGCGGGTCTTTCGTGCGCTGGAATGGGGCGGCGACGACCGTCTTGGGTAATCTCCCAGATGGCGTTACCACGATGGCGCGGAATGCCACGCAGATTGCAGTCACAGCGGGCGGTGGTTTTTTTGTCTGGGATGGGGCTGCGTTCACTCAAATCTCGGGGCAAGCCTTTTTGAACATCGGTTCTGTCGATTATCTCAACAGCTTCTTCATACTTACGCAGGTTGATGGTGAGGCCTATCAATATTCTGCTGCTGGAGACGCGACTTCACTTGCAGCGCTGGACTTCGCAAGCGCTGAGACCAAGCCGGACAAATTGCGCCGTGTCGTTGCAGTCAATGGCGTTCTCTGGTTTCTCGGGGAAGATTCGGTTGAGCCATGGCAGAATACCACGAACGTTGATCTGCCTTTTACTCGATTGCAATCGTCTGTTCTGGAAAAGGGTTTGAGATCAACGGCGGAGGTGACCCAGCTAGATAACACGTTCATGTGGGTTTCGAATGAAGGTCGAGCATACCGCCAGCAGCAATTCCAGGCGGTGAACATTGGGACGGACGCCGTTGCGGCTGCCATGAATTCAGACACTGACGTGACCGCGTTTGCGTACCAGTTCAACAATCGCGATTTCTTTGCATTACGTCGTGGCAATGGCACAACGTTCATCTATGACCCAGGCGTACAGGCTTGGCATGAACGCTCAACCGGCCCAACGCATCAGCCTTGGGAAGTTACGGCCACCGTACACCATGACGGTGTTTGGTACGCAGGAACAGAAACGGGCGAGCTATGCACGTTCTCAGGGTATCAGGATCGCGGGAAGCCACTTCGCCGGGAAGCCCAAAGCGATAATTTGTTTATGTCTGGAGAACGGTTTTCAGTTGATAAAGTCGATATTCAGACTGAAGGCGCTGGCAATGTAATGTCAAAAATATCCGGTGACGGTGGCCCGACCTTTGAAGGCGAGGAAATCCACCCATTTGGCGCGACTTACGGCGAGCTTCTACAATATAACGGCCTTGGCC
>JBGCFK010000116.1:0-9063 GCA_045106875.1 Paracoccaceae bacterium
CGGTAAACATGATCTTCCGGCACATTGTCGCCGAAGGTCAAACCAATCGCGCTGTTGTTTGCGCTTTTGCCCCAGCCATGTCCCTGCGCGATGGCCGCGTCGTCCGTACGATCGAAGTTGTCGAAATGCACGTTCTCAAAATGAGAAGCATGGTCGTAAAGCTCCCAACCGTGCTGTTCGTCTCCTGGTCTTTGGTCGAAATTCCCGGTGCTGCCAACGATCAGGCTGTCCTTCACGTTGCTCTGGCCCCAGATCTGGATCCCGCGATTGTTCTCGGCGATCTTGACGTCGTTGAGGTCACCACTGGAATTGCGGACCCAGATACCGACTTCGCCGTTCTTGTAGGTGGTGAAGTCGGTCAGCTGGAACAGTTCCTCCAAGGGCGGGTCGCCCGCGTTGTTGCCATTGCTTTCGTTGAACTGGCGTCCGATGAAGATTCCGTCCGCACCATTGGTGTGTGACGAATTTCCGACCCATTGGCCGGGTGTCTGCGCACGTGGGCGGTAGTCATCATAGAGGCCGCTACTGGCTGAACTGCCCTCGACATCGTCCTGACTGAGAATCCAGAACCCGACCTCGTCCGAGCCCGCTGCATGATTGCCGATCAGGTGGTTGTCAGGATTGGTTACCCAGTAGGTCGAGACCGCCGTGTGATCCGAGCCGATGGGGGCCGCGCCAACGCTATCCGCCGCACGGGTGGTCAGCCCCAGATTGTCTTTCAGCACGTTGCCGTACTCGGACCCATCCTCGAAATAATACCCGTGCCCTATCGTGTCGTGGACCACGTTATTCTCAACCCAGGTGTTCTGGGTCCCATGGATGGTCATACCCTTGTTGTAAGTCGCGTGGATTGACGAGTTGGTGATATATTGGCCCGCGGCATCGCCAAGCATGTGCCAGTGCAGCGGATAGCGACCCAGCGCACCCGCCTGTCCCATCTGCGTCAGCTCGGCCCCGTCGATATGCATCTCGGCGCCCATCATGACCATGGTGTGCCCACCATAACCGTCCTGTGTGCTGTCTTCGTCACCCTGAATGGTGACATTGCGGGACAGAAGCGCCACCTCAGCCCGCAAATCGAGGTCCCATTCCTGATAATCCGCGCCAGTCAGCCCATTGTTGTATTGTTCGATCTCGCCATAATGCTTGTGCTCCAGCGCGCGGTCCAGCGTGACCGTTTTGCCATCCGCACTGATGGCCGTGATGGTGCGTTCCTCTGCCTCGTTGATATCAAAACTGCTGGCCGCGATGGCGATCTTGTCCCCGACTTGCCAACCTGTGGGCTCCGCCAAGACCAACTGGCTGTCCCCGGCCTCCGCCGTCTGGTCGATCTGGGTCCAGCTTTCCTTGGCGGCTGAGGCCGCGTGCATCTCGATCCGGCTCCCGGCGCCCATGGCCATGAGGAAAGCGTTGTTGTTCTGAATGTTGGGCAGCATGACGGATTCTCCAGTGCTTGCAGATGGATGAAAATGCCCCCCGGACACGCCGGGGGGCACCTGCCTCAACCTATGAAATCATCGGTGATCGAGCCGATGGTGAAAGTCTCGTCCAGCTCGCCTTCGGTATCCCAGATGGAGAAACCCGATATCTTTGGGTTCTGAACCTCCGCCGAAGTCGAGATGGTCAGCGCTCCGTCCGTGACCGTGACTGTGCCAACCAGATCCAGTGCCTCGGTGAATCCTGCCGTCCCCGAGATGTCGAGATCATTGAAGACCAGCGTCTCTTCAATGAACAGGTCAAACACACGCTCACCCGTCGATGCGGCACCGCCCCAGATCTCGGCAAAGTTCAGCTCGACATCATAGGTTCCGTTTTCGACTGCAACGTCATAGGTGAAGCCACCCGGGGCCCAGCGTTCCGACTGGTACAATCCATCCTCTTCGGTACCACCGATGGCCGAGACCGTGGAATACGCGTTCCCGTTTCCAAAATCATCAGCCTGGTAGACGATACCATTGGAGGCGGTGAATGTGTCGCCACCCGCGTTCAGTGCAAAAACAGGGCCGTCTGTCGGTATTGGATTGTCGGTGTCACCACCATCACCGCCTCCGTCCGTTTCAAGCAGCGAAAAGTCGTAAAGCTGATTGCTGCCGTTCGCGTTATCAGAGAGACCAAACTCCAGACTGCCATCCGACGGATCAAGACCGGCACCGATGTTCACGGTGAATTCGTTTTCGACCGTGTTCTCGTCGTAGATGTAGTTTCCATTGCCGTCGCGTGGACCGTCATCGGAGTGAATCTCTATCTCGAAGGCCTGTCCGTTGATCGTCACCGCGTCTATATGACGGGCATTGCCCCACTGGCCGCTGCCCAACAACCGGGCGTAGTCGAACAACAAGAAGAGGTCGCCGGTCTCTGCATCGTAGCTGGCTTCGGACAATGGCGAGTTGTGATTGGCGTCCAGTTCGAAGATCGAGGCTTCAGGCGTGTCGGGGGTGTCTGGCGTTTCGCCCTCTGGCGTGTCGGGGGTTTCGCCGTCAGGGACCTCAGGCACATCTGGCGTGTCCGTCACAGGATCATCATATACCCCTGAGGCGTTGAAATAGGCCTGTGCATCCTCAGGTTCTCCGCGCTCGTCACCGGTGAGGGCATAATACAACATGCCAGCATCCGATGCGTCGTTGATCTTGCTGGAATTACCCTCGTCCTGCGCACCTGACATGGCTTCGCGTGCCGCGATCACCAGCGGCTCTGAAGAACTGTCCATCCAGTTCCAGCCACTGTCGTTGAAACCGCCGTTCTGGTCGGAGATTTTTGGCAGGAAGTTCACATCGGGGAAGTCACGTTCGATATCGGAACGATCACGGGCTTCTGTGATCCCTGGCAGACGGATCGAGTCGCGCTCCTGGTTCCAGGTTGAGTGCGACAACAAGGTGATGTTGGAATGGAAAGCCGGATCAGTATCCGCCAGCGCGCGATAGACAGCCTCCATGGGTCCACCTTCAATGGACAGAACGTTCTCACCAGACTCGAAGATGCTGACCAAATGCGCAGTGGTGGCGGCGATGTGCGCGGCCGTGCCAGTATTGGCACTCAGGTCGTCCTGATAACCACGCGCATCGATGCCAAGGCTGCGGGCAAAATCTGCCGCCTCCTCGAGATTGCGGAGCTGTCGCTCTTCATTCGGCTCGGACACGTTGTTGCCATAGAGAAACGTCATCTTGTCCGCAATCCCGGAAGACGCAGTCAGCAAAGCCGCGATGGGCATGGCTGCAATGTCATCCTCGTCCAGATTGTTCCCATCAAAGTGGAAGACGATCTTGTCTGCCTGAGCCACAAGCGAGCCCGAGGCGACAGGTCCGTTTCCGACGGGGAACGGTGAATCTGGGGTGTCCGGGCCCGACGGGTCAACTGGATCCGGGTCAATTGGATTCGGGTCAATTGGATCGGGGTCTATTGGGTCGGGGTCAACTGGATCCGGGTCGGTCGGGTCTGGTCCGGTCGGATCCTCGGGCTCCGAAGTCTCGGCGACCACGGCAAAGTCAAGAGTCGCGGTCTCGATGATCTCGCCACTGGCACCGCCACCTGCGTGGAAGACCACTTCAAGCACGTAGTCACCATCTTCGAGGCTCCCCGCTGCGAAATCTCCACTCTGATCACCGAACAGCGCATAGGGCGCGACGTTCTCGATCCGGACAAGTTGCCCGTCGAGATAAAACGCAGCGCTGCCAACGGTGGTCGTAGGTACCGCAACAATCGAAAAGTCTTGTCCGGAGATTGTATCGCCATCCTGCAATGCAGTATCATTTACCAGATCGGCAAGAGCATCTGCCAGCATGAGAGTCGGCGTGTTTGAGTCTAACATGTGTTTCTTCCTTGTCGTCGTTTGGGATGCCTTTCCTTTGAGATTGTCAGGTACTCACAACCTCCAGAGGCATCTTGGGTCTTGGTAACGCTAGCCGGACGCGCTCTCCTTCCGGGTTCACGACACCACGATCTTGCAAAAACCAAGTACACGCATAACGTGTATTTTGGTGCGTTCCAGCGCAGTGCTAAAGAACGCAAAAACATGGATGCAGGCGTGTAGATCTATGTGCCAATAAAGAAAATTAATGCTGGAAAGTTCGATATATCAACAAATCGAAAGACAGTAAAAACAACGATTTATCAGATATTTAAGGTCTTTCCTGGGGGTGTGCGAATCTCTTTCAGATCATTCTTAGGACCAGTCCTGAGCCTTCCAAACGCACCAACCCAGAACAACTCGACTCCGGACTGCACAGAAACTCCTGCGATCCTGCGCAATCAACCAAAAGTTTATGTGAAAATCATACTGATCAAAGGTGAAGTCATCTGCTTATGGGTAATGTCGCCCCGAGTTCAGATGGCTGAAACAGCGAACGCCGGGGCACGAAGCCCCGGCGTCCTGAGTTGAGACTCAGTCCGGACAGATCAGCCGAATATCAGCGTTTCAACACCGGTGATCTCGATGTTCAGCAACTCCGAGAACAGGCTGTCCTGATCACCATAGTCGAGAGCGACAGCACCTGTCCCGCCGGTCGCCTGTCCAAAGCTTTCCAGCACTTCGTCGCGGCTGGTGCCCAAGCTGTTGAACGCAAAGTTGGTCAGCAACAGCGTGTCCATCCCTTCTCCGCCGTCGAAGGTATCCTGATCGTCACCTTCTGCTATCCGGAAACGGAACGTATCGTCGTCCGCGCCGCCGAAGAAGTCGACGGAGCCACGTCCGTTGCTGAGCGAGTCGTTACCTTCGCCGCCCAGCGCGGTACCGGAGCCCGTCGACAAGTTGATAGTATCCGCGCCGGAACCTGCGTCTACCGTGCCCACATCCCCAAAGAGGAAGAGGAGATCGTCGCCGCCTCCGCTGGAAATCTCGTCAACGGTCACGCCGTTGCGGGTTTCGATCCTGTCGAGGCCGTCACCCGAGGTCACACGTTCGACATTGCCGAATGCAGTCAGCACGTTGTCGCCACTGCCCAGATCAATGTCGCCGGCACTGCCACCCGAGTTGATGATGACAGTATCGTTGCCCGATTCAGCATCGACTTCCCCGACATACGCATTGATCTGCACCGCATCGTTACCGGTGAGCAAGTAAACCGCGTCTGTCTCTGCGTTTACGATCACCCGATCATCGCCGAACAGCGTACTCACGGTGACACCTCGTCCGTCGCTGTCGATCACGTCAGCGGAGGCCTCGTTCACGGTCACGGTATCGTTGCCAAACCCCGTATCGACGCTGCCATAGCCCGCGAATTCGACGGTATCGTCGCCTCCGAACGTCAGGACAGCCCCGTTGCCGGAGAAGGTGACCGTATCATCGTCCGTGCCTTGGGCGTTACCGCCAGCGTAGACGATCCCGTTTCCATTGAAGTCGATCGTATCATTGCCCATCCCGGCGTCGATGAGCCCGTCGCCCCGCAATGACAGCTCGTCGTCGCCTGAGCCGGCCACCACCGAACCGTTGCCGATCAATGAGACAGTGTTGTTACCCTCGCCCGCGTCGGCCCGGTCGGCATCGCCAATCAGCAACAGTGTGTCATCACCGCCACCAGTGTCGATGGTGCCAAGATCCGAGCGCGACACCACGCGGTCGTTGCCCGATCCGCTGACAATCTGCTCAGCGGTGCCGTTGCCGATGACATTGAGCGTGTTGTTTCCTTCGCCCATATCAACGGTTCCGACTTCCGAGTAAAGGGTCAACCGGTCGTTGCCACCAAGCAGGTTCACCTCGTCCGCATCTTCGAACAGGGTGACCACATCGTCGCCTTCGGTGAACGTCTTGATCACCTGGGTTGGTCCATCTGAGACACCCGAAAACGACCCGTACTCGAACGCGCCGTCCAGCGTCCCGGATGCATCCCACAGCGAGAAGCCTGAGATCTTTGGGTTCTGGGCCGTGGAAAGTGCAGTGATGGACAACGACCCGTCAGTCACTTCAACCTCGCCAATCAGATCGAGCGCGGCGTTCAGGCCGACTTCCGAATGGATGTCGACCAAGCCGGACACGATTGCGTCTTCGACCACGATTTCGAACACACGAGCGCCATCAGCTTTTGCGCCGCCCCAGATCTCGGCAAAGTTCAATTCCAGATCGTACGTGCCGTTCTCCACTGCGATCTCATAGTTGAAACCGTCGCGACTCCAGGCTTCGGACTGATAGAGCGTGTCGTTCTCCGTGCCGGCGATTTCAGCGCCAGTCGAGAACGCGTTGCCACCGTCGAACGTGTCGGCCTGGTACGTCACACCATTGTTGGCGGTAAACGCATCGCCTCCGGCATTGACCGCGAGGACCAGGCCTTCCGGTTGCTCTACAGGCTCAACCGGATCAACAGGTTCCACGGGGTCTACTGGATTGACAGGGTCCCCATCATCGACAGGGTCTGATGGCTCATCCATGATCAGTGAGAACGTGTAGTAGGTATCTCCACCGCCATCTTCTCTGTCGGTGAAGCCGAACTCCAGCGTTCCGTCGGTCCCGATCCGCTCGGCACCGATCTGGACAGTGAACTCGTTGTTCACGGTTGTCCGGTCGAAGATGTATTGGCCACCGGCGTCGCGTGGACCGTTGTCGTCGTGGATGACAATCGGAAACGGCTGACCGTCGATGGTGACAGCGTCGATATGACGACCGGCCCACCATTCGCCTTGGGTGTCCAGCAAGCGATCATAGTCGAAGGTCAGCGTCAGCTCACCGGTCAGAGTGTTGTAGGTCGCCTCTGAGAGGGGCGACACATGATCAGGGTTGAGACGATGGAGCGGTACCCCGCTGTGGTCTGTGTCGGCTGCCGTCGGCTGCTCTTCGGTGGAAAGCAGGCTCGGAACCGAGGTGGGGCCCGTCGCATCGTCGATGTCCGACAGGAAGTTCGCCTCGTCAGTCGCTGCTGTTGTGTTCAGGTTGTCCATTTTAATTCTCCATGCTGCTCAGGGCGGCAGTCCATCCGTCGCCCTTGATGTGGTCAATTATTGACGAGAGAATTATCCATTGGAAGTATTAAATGCCTTCTATAAATTTTTTATATTGCGGTATTCTTTTTATTACTATCTTGCTCAAATATATGTGAATACAAATTGAAAAACCCACGCCCCTCAATCGAATAGCGCGGTTTATTAGTTTTCATTTTACTTTGGAGAAGGGTGAGCGCGCATTGCTGATGCGCAATGGGCGCTTTGTCAGAGACCAGCCGGGCGCTCCACACTCCAAGGGACGCGCGCCGTCGTGCGCGCGTCCCAGGGGGAGGAGCAGGTTGTCAGGAGAACAACGCCAATACGTCTGGATCTTCGATGAAGCTCAGATCGGTGCCAGGCTCGAATTCAAAATCAAACGCCTCGATCTGGGCAATCGCCTCTTGTGCGTCGCCACGCTCATCACCGGTAAGAGCATACCACATCATGCCAGCATCCGAGGCATCATCCTCCTTGCCCGCTTTCAGTTTGCCAGCGCCTTCCATTACATCCCGTGCGGCCCGAAGGATCGGATCATCCGAGACACCGAAGTCTGCCCAGTTCTGGTTGTCGTACTGGGCATCAGGGTCCTGATTGCCGTTCTGATCAAAGATGTCGGTCATCTTCAGCGACGGGAAGTCGTTTGCCACATCGAACCAGCTCCGCGTATCCTGCGGTTTGTTGGCCTCGATCTGAGGATACTTCTCGTTCCAGGTGCTGTGCGAGACGAGCCAGATGTTTTCCAGGTTAGCCTCATCTGTGAGCTCGAGCGCCTGATAGACGATCTCCATTGGCCCACCTTCGATGCTCAGGATCTTCTCGCCAGAATTATAGATGCCGGCCAGACGCGCGACTGCCGCATCTGCATCCGCCTGCACATCGATCGTTTCGATCCCGAGAGCATCAGCAAATCTTGCTCCGTCCGTCAGCTCCTTGTGCTGCTCCTCGTTGGTCCCCTCAGCAATGTTGTTGCCATAGAAGAACGTGGTCGTCTTGTCTTGGGTATGTTCGCCCGATAGGGCTAGCAGCGCCGAAACTGGCAAGGCGGAGATATCATCTTCGTCATTGTTGTTGCCATCGAACTGGAAGACGATCTGGTCAGCCCATTCAGCGAGAATGGTGTTGCCCGGGTCATTCGAAGGGATCGGCTCCGTTCCGCCGTGTTCTCCGCGGATTTCCCGCTCGGGGTTATATGCAATGTAGTAGGCGTGGTCAGGATTGTTGTTCTCGTCTGTCAGATTGTTTTCCAACCGCCATGCGGCCTCGTCTGCCGACGTCGTGTCGTCGCGGTCGACAGTATCGCCCTGATCAACAGAACCTTCTCGATCACCAACGAATTCGAATGCCTCGCCAAACTGGCCTGTCGCTTCCCACACCGAGAAGCCCGAGATCTTCGGGTTCTGTACTTCAGCCGAGGTCGTGATCGTCAGCGCGCCATCCGTGACCTCGACTTGCCCGATCAGATCGGCGGCGGTGTGCAGACCAACCGCTCCGGAGATGTCGAGATCGTCAACCACCAAGTTGCCCTCGACGAAGACGTCGAACACACGCTGGCCAGCCGAGGCCGCACCGCCCCAAATCTCGGCGAAGTTCAGTTCGACATCGTAGGTACCGTTGTCCAGCGCAATGTCATAGGTGAAGCCGCCCTGACCCCAGGTTTCGGACTGGTAGAGAATGTCGTCCTCGGTTCCTGAGATCGCAGCGCCTGTCGTGAATGCCCCGCCCACTCCGAACGTATCCGCCTGATAGGTGATGCCACTGGAGGACGTGAACTCCGCACCGCCTGCGTTGAGCGCAAAGACGAACCCACCGGTCGTGTCGTCATCCGAACCAGCGGGTATGTCGTCAACAGGATCGCCAAGATCATTGGGCGTGCCGTCAACAGGGTCTGTTGGTCTGCCTTCGGCTTCACCGACGACGAAGCTGATCGTCTCGGTGCCCACGGACGCGCCGCTACCGCCACCTCCAGAGAAAAACTCCACAGTCAATGTGTGAGCGCCTTCTGTCAGGTCACCCTCACCGAAGTCTCCACCCTGATCACCAAACATGGCATAAGGTGCAACGCTCTCGGTACGTACGGCCACGCCGTCAAGGTAGAATACGACGCTTCCCACGGCCTGATCCGCGGTCACTTCAATGTTCACGCCAGAGCCCAGGATG
>JBGCFK010000117.1:0-5379 GCA_045106875.1 Paracoccaceae bacterium
CCCGATCTCGCCCAGTGTCAGGCCAGCGGCGCGCATTCCAGCAATCTGATCTCTGTCATCCCGCGTAAGATGGCGGTACGATCCCATGGCAACACTCCTTCGGTCTCAGCAACCAACCGGTATCACACCGGTCGAGGGGTATTGCACCTCGCTCTGGAATTCAGGGAGCATCTTCAGATCCGGGTGCTCGCCGGCTTTGGGCTTTGTCATGGTATCGCCTCCGTTCAAATTGAAGAGCGTGAGCCATGCAAGTTCGTCATCTTCCCAACCGGGATCACCGCAATGACGGCGTCACCATTCTCAAGTGCGCATCAGCCCACGTGCCACGTTTTTTGACGGGGTCAGAACCACCAATAAGCCAGCGGCAACTGCCCTGCGCGGGTGAGCGCAGCACAAGCTGTTTCTTCTGCGCACAGGCGGGCTGCGCAGTTCCTTGTACCGAGAAGAACTGTGCTGCGAACATCCCCACATTGCAGGCCAGCGATAAGCTGCCGAACAGCTGCGCAAGTCCCAGCAGCGCAGGCTTCGGTTTGACGATCTTCTCTGGAATGCTTGGCGTTGATCGACGCTGCCTGATGGCGCTCCAGATGAGTAGAAGTGTCAGATCAAGCCGAGGGCTTTAAAGTTAGAGGTCGCTGAGTTTCGCTTCCAGTCCGCGTAGGCTATGGATTGTAAGCGACTTCCCATCGCGATTAATCAGACCCAGATCCTTGAGCTTTGACATTTCCCGACCAACCGATTCGCGTTGCGACGAGATCAGAGTTGCAAGTTCCTGTTGGGTTGCGAGTTTCTCGATGTGGCCCGTATCCCGCCCAGTTTTGGAGCACATGCGCAACAGTTGCGCGCACAGACGTTGTTCTGTTGACAAGGTCGTCGCCTCGGTCATGCGCCCAGAGAGATAGCGGATCCGATCGACCAGGTACATGATGAACGCTTTATTTACAGATGGATTGCCATAGAGCACTTCTCGAAAATGGTTCGCAGACATACGAGCTATCCTGCTGTGTTCCTTGGCGAATACGTTTGTAGATCTCGGTTGGCCATCAATGGCTGCGAAAATCCCAAACGAATCTCCCCTTGGGAGATCAGAATATAGAACTTCTCGGCCATTATCTGTAAATGTGGCCGCACGAGCCAGACCGTCAACCACGAAAAACACATCATCGTCAGTGTCCGCTTCACTGACTATCACAGATTTTGGCGGAAAATTGCTTTCGGTCCAGTATTTTGCCAGTTCTTGACAGCCCTCGGGCCCGCAAGCCCATAGTGTGCTGCAACGGGGATATTCATGTGCTACCGAGTCGCTCATCGTGCCGCCCTCCTCAGCGCGGTCCGGCGTAACTTCTGTCCGATCCGCTGGTCTGCTCCGTATTCATACCTCTGGTTGCGCTGACGGCAAGTCTCTCGATAATATGAAAGCGCCTGTAACAAAAATCACAGTCTGTGCTCCGCGACTGTGTGCAGTTGAACGGGTGCTGCGGCTCATCGCTTGGTAGGGTCTTGGATCGATCCCGTCTCTCGAAACTACCAGACCCGTGCACTGCTTGACTTGCGTTTCAAATGCGTGGCGTCAGGGTGGCTTGGGTTCCCCGATCCAGCCACCCGTTTGCGTGTACTCAGATTGCTTGTCGTAAATCTGTCGCCGCATCTGCAATTCGGTCTGACGCAGGGGACTGCCCCGCTTCAATCCATCTTTTTCCCGTCATGTAAGCTTTGGGGTCATTGATGGCATCCACCGCTAGGAGCTGAGTTCCGCGATAATACCATATTGACCGACCAGTCGGACGTGATCCGGGGCGGCTGACGGTTTTGTCATAGCCAGTATTGAGCCCGGCGATCTGAAGTTTGCAATCGTACTGATCCGACCAGAACCATGGCTGCGGAAGGTAGGGTGCCAAGCTGCCGAGCATGGCGCCTGCAACATGCTCTGCCTGATCTATTGCATTTTGAACGGACTCCAGTCGCATCCGTTCGCCATGCCAGGGAAACGACGCACAGTCTCCGGCGGCAAAAACACGATGATCCGAAGTCCGACCCCGAGCGTCGGTTGCGATGCCGTTGTCAATCTCAAGCCCGGCGGCCTCAGCCAAACCTGTTTCCGGCAAGATACCGATCCCGGCAATCACGAAATCCACCTGAAGTTCGGTTCCGTCCGACAACTGCGCGCCCGTCACTCTTCCTTCGTTGCCGATAAGTTCGGACAAGCCAACATTCTCGCGCAGGTCGACCCCATTCTCGGTGTGAAGTGCTCGAAAGAAATCCGCTGTCTCAGGTGCAGCAACTCTATTCAGGATTCGCGGGGCCATCTCGACCAATGTGACATTCACACCCATTTTTCTCGCCACAGCAGCAGCTTCGAGCCCGATATAGCCCCCGCCAATCACCAGTGCATGGCGACCTGTGGCGAACTCGTCTACCATGCCGTCTACATCGGCAAGCGTTCGGACAGTGTAGACACCGTGCAGCTTGCCACCGATCGCAGCTGGTAACGTGCGTGGTGTCGAACCGGTAGTCAGTGCGAGCAGGTCGTAGGCCAATGCACCGTTCTCGAGGATGATCTCTTGATTGGTCAAATCGACACCCTGGACGGTTACGCCAGTCCTTACTTCAATCTCGTTCTCGTCATAAAAGGATTCAGGCCGCAGTAGCAGCCGCTCAGCATTAACTTCCCCCAGGAGGTATTTTTTGGACAGCGGAGGGCGCTGATAGGGCAGAGCTGGCTCATCGCCGATCAGAGTGATGCGTCCCGAATGCCCCAGCCCGCGGAGCTTGGCCACAAGTGATGCGCCAGCCTGACCAGCACCTACCACTACCACATGTTCCGGCATTCCGCGCTCCTTCTGAACTCCTAAGGATCGATGCACATGCGCAGGAAGTTTTGCAAGCGGGCTGGCTCCTAGTGGATGATGACCTCTGCTGAAATTCTGTCGATGCGTGAGCCGTTGCGGATCAGGTCAGCCTCACCTTTGTAGGTCCCAAGCGGCCAAGCCTGCTGAGCACGGCGGCCAACTGCGCGGAACTGTGTTGCCCGGTTGCGATTCATGCGATGGATGTCCTCTGCCAACACGGCGCCCTTGGGATCGTAAAGTGTAAGGTGGACTTCATCGCCTTTGCGCAAGCCAAAGAAGTGCGCCCAAAACACGATCGCATCGGAGCTTGTCGGCATGGACGCGCGTGCGCCGGTTCCTGCTCGAACAGCTTCGTACTCCGGAACTGCATCTGCGAAGCCAGCGCTAAGCGGACCACCCGGTTGATAGCTGGTAGGTGACAGAGTGCGCCAAAGGCTCCGGCGATCTTTCAGCGAACACGCTTCATTCTGTTGGCGGGTGTCAAAGGGATCAATCACCCGCCCTGCTTGATCGCGAATGGTCAGATGCAGATGCGGGAACTGTGTTTTCCCGGAGAGACCGACCTGCCCAAGCCGATCCCCCGCGTCGACTACCTGACCTTTACGCACGGCCACAGAGCCGTTCTTCAGATGGCAGTATTGGAACCGCCAGCCGTCTGCACGTTTGATCAGGACACCGTTCCCGCACTCCTTACCGGATATGTCCGGGGCCCTTGCAGCGCCTTGGCGAATATCCGCGAGGCCGTCGCGCGTGCCAACCACTCTGCCAGGTGCCGCGGCAAGCACGTCCACGCCTCGATCCATGGCAGCAATATCGGGAAGCCGAATGTCCGTTCCACGATGGCCGTCATAGGTAAGTTGCCCGCAAGTAAAGTCTGCGATTCCGGGTCCCGGATTGCGATCGACGTATTGCTGGATGACACAAGTTTCGCCGAGCGTGCAGTCGACCGGAAACACCAGATCACCTGCCACGGCGGGCACGGAAAGCAGCGCGCCCGCAAGAAACGCACGAAGCATTTTCAGTCTGCTGGCAGTAGTGGCGTCTCTTCTTTGGGTAATTGCGGATTCGACGGCGGAATCGAGTCCAGGAAGAGGTTCCCGTCCTTGATGCTGACGCGCACGATGCCACCCTTTGAAAGCTTCCCAAACAGCAGCTCTTCCGCCAGAGGCTTCTTGATATGCTCCTGAATCACCCTGCTGAGCGGGCGCGCGCCCATCTTGTCGTCATAACCCTTCTCGGCAATCCATTCGGCCGCAGGTTTTGTGAGTTCGATGGACACGCTGCGCTCCATGAGCTGTGCCTCAAGCTGCATCACGAATTTCTCAACCACCTGAAGGATGACCGATTTTGGCAGTGCACCAAATGAAATCGTTGCATCCAGCCTGTTCCGGAACTCGGGCGTGAACATGCGCTCGACTGCCTCAGTATCTTCGCCTTCGCGCCGGTCACGGCCAAAACCAATGGCCTCGCGCGCCTGCTCCGCCGCGCCCGCATTCGAGGTCATGATCAGGATTGTATTGCGGAAACTCACAGCTTTGCCATTGTGATCGGTCAGCTTGCCGTGATCCATTACCTGCAGCAGAATGTTGTAGACATCCGGGTGCGCTTTTTCGATCTCGTCCAGCAGAAGGACGCAATGCGGATGTTGATCGACTGCATCCGTCAGCAAGCCGCCCTGATCGAAGCCGACATATCCCGGAGGTGCGCCAATCAAGCGGCTGACTGAGTGTTTCTCCATGTACTCTGACATGTCGAAACGTTTGAATTCGATACCAAGAACAGAAGCCAGTTGTTTCGCAACCTCGGTCTTGCCGACACCGGTTGGCCCGGTGAAGAGATAGGATCCAATCGGTTTTTCCGGCTCCCGCAGTCCGGCACGTGCCAGTTTGATGGCTGACGTCAGCGCGTCAATTGCATCATCCTGACCAAATACGACGCGCTTAAGGTTGCCCTGGAGATCCCGCAACGCTTCGGTATCGGTCTTGGAGACTGATTTTGGCGGGATGCGCGCAATCTTGGAAACGACAGTTTCTATCTCTTTGGTCCCAATCGTCTTGCGACGCTTGGATTCCGGCAACAAATGCTGGGCGGCGCCCGCCTCGTCGATGACATCAATGGCTTTGTCAGGCAGCTTGCGATCGTTGATGTAGCGGCTGGACAGATCCACTGCGGTCTTGATCGCATCAGCCGTGTACTTCACATCATGATGTTCCTCGAAGAACGGCTTCAAACCTCGTAGGATCTTCACGGTGTCGTCGTTCGAGGGTTCTTTCACATCAATTTTCTGGAACCGGCGGGACAGGGCGCGGTCCTTTTCGAAGTGCTGTCGGAATTCGTTGTAAGTTGTAGAACCCATGCAACGAAGGCCGCCTGATTGAAGCGCAGGCTTCAGAAGATTCGACGCGTCCATTGCGCCGCCCGTTGTCGCGCCTGCGCCGATAACGGTGTGGATCTTGTCGATGAACAGTATTGCATCCGGGTGGTCTTCAAGTTCCTTGATGACCGCTTTCAGGCGCTCTTCGAAGTCGCC
>JBGCFK010000118.1:0-10115 GCA_045106875.1 Paracoccaceae bacterium
CAAGCATATGGGCCACGCGCTGCCTACGTGATCGAGTGGCTCCATGCGCTGGCAGTGCGGCTCGACCGCCGGATCATGGTGCGGCTGGTCAAGGGCGCGTACTGGGACACCGAGATAAAACGCGCCCAAGTCCTCGGGTTAGACGGCTTCCCGGTTTTCACCCGCAAACCGCATACGGATGTGTCTTACATTGCCTGCGCCCGGATGCTGCTGGATCGCACCGACCGTATCTATCCTCAGTTCGCAACCCACAACGCGCATACGGTCTCGGCAATTCTGGCCATGGGCAACGACAAGCGCGCCTTCGAGTTCCAGCGGCTGCACGGGATGGGCGAGGCGCTACATGATGTGGTGCTGCGCCGTGACGGTACGCGCTGTCGGATCTATGCGCCTGTGGGTGCGCACCGCGACCTGCTGGCATATCTGGTCCGGCGACTTCTGGAAAACGGTGCGAATTCGAGTTTTGTCAATCAGATCGTGGACGAGAATGTGCCACCCGAGGCAATCGCACGTGATCCGTTTGAAGATTTGGGCGCGCCAGCCTCCATTTCGCGCGGACCAGATTTGTACGGTGCAGCGCGGCGCAACGCTCGCGGTTGGGACATCACCGATCCGTTGGAGACTGGCGAGCTGGACGTTACTCGGCAAACATTTCGAACAATGCAATGGGCCGCAGGCGATCCCGGGCGTCCTGGGCGCGAGATTCGCAATCCCGCAGATCCGTCTGACCTGATTGGAATAGCGCATGAGGCAACTGCAGAAGACGTTTCTTCCGCTATCGCCCGTGCGGCCGCGGCTCAGCCGGATTGGGCAACCCGGATTGATCGGCCTGACATTCTGGAGCGTGCGGCGGATCTCTACGAAAAGCATGCCCCCGAGTTGATGTCCCTAGCCGCGCGTGAGGCTGGCAAGACCCTGCTGGATGCCGTGGGTGAAGTCCGCGAGGCCGTAGATTTCCTGCGCTACTATGCGGCCGAGGAACGGCGAGCCCAGGGGGAGCCTTGCGGGATCTTTGCCTGCATCTCACCCTGGAACTTTCCGTTGGCGATTTTTACCGGACAGGTCTCTGCGGCCTTGGTCTCTGGCAACACGGTGATCGCGAAGCCTGCTGAACAGACCCCTCTGATTGCAGCTCGGGCCGTTTCTCTGCTGTACGAAGCCGGTGTGCCTGAGGATGTCCTGCAAATTCTGCCAGGTGACGGCCCTTCGGTTGGCGCGCCGCTTGTGGCGGACCCAAGGCTGGGCGGCGTTTGCTTCACCGGCTCGACCGAGGTTGCCCAGATCATCAACCGGCAACTGGCCGAAACCGCGCCCGAAGCACGCTTGATCGCTGAGACAGGCGGGTTGAACGCGATGGTCGTGGATTCCACCGCCCTCCCCGAGCAGGCTGTGCGGGACATTCTGGCAAGCGCGTTTCAGTCGGCGGGGCAACGGTGCTCGGCTTTGCGGGTGCTGTACATTCAACGTGATGTCGAGGAACGCTTCCTGGAGATGTTGTTCGGCGCCATGGATGCCCTTCGACTGGGCGATCCGTGGGCACTTTCCACCGATGTCGGACCACTGATCGACAACGAAGCATTCGATCAGATTTCTGCATATTGTGCAAAGATGGAAGGCGAAGGCCGGTTGCTGCACAAGTTGAAGGCACCCGATGGGGGGCACTTCCTCGCACCGCACGTCTTCCGGGTACGCGGGATCGAAGCCATGGATCAGGAGATCTTTGGCCCCGTCCTGCACGTGGCCCGTTTCGATGCTGAACAGATCGACGGTGTCATCGAAGCGATCAATGCCAAAGGATATGGGCTGACATTCGGCCTGCACACCCGGATTGATGCGCGGGTGCAGCATGTCCTGGACCGGCTGGAAGTCGGTAATGCCTATGTGAACCGCAATCAGATCGGTGCCATCGTCGGGGCGCAACCTTTTGGCGGTGAGGGCCTGTCAGGAACTGGACCGAAAGCTGGAGGCCCGCTTTATCTGTCTGCCTTTCGAAGGACAAAACGGCTTCCAACCCGCATTCCGGCCCTCCCCATGCAACCGGCAGAAGGGGGCGTTGCTGTCACGACCACCGCCTTGATTGAAGCGTTTGAAGGACTCCACGCGTCAGCCTGGTCTGCTCGGAAGGATCGGAATGTCGCCCTGCGACAGGTGCTCAGAGGGCGGGCACCCGAAGCAATGTCCGAAGCGGCCCGGCTTGATCATGGTCCGATAGATTTGCCCGGACCTACGGGCGAATCCAATCGCTACCGATTGGCCCCGCGTGGAAATGTGCTGTGCCTTGGGCCGGGAGCGGCGTTGCTGGATCAAGTTGTGCAGGCATTGGCAGCAGGAAACGCAGTGATCGCTGTCAGCCCTGAAATACCCGCGGCAATCAATGATCTTGCCAAGGCAGGCATACCTGTGGCGCATATCACAGGCGACGTTCCTGATATCCAAGATGGAGTTCACTTGGCTGCAGTCGCGTGGGCTGGAGACCCCGACACCGCAGCCGCTCTTCGCAAGTCTCTTGCTGTTCTGCCCGGCCCGATCGTCCCGCTCATCCGCGAGACGATGTCGGCCCAGGCCTATTGCACCGAGCGAGCGATTTGCATCGACACCACGGCGGCTGGCGGAAACACCGCGCTGCTGGCCGCTAATGCTTAGGCGGAGACGAGGTCCATGACGGCCCCACCGTGGTTCACCTCCAACCGTTTGCGCATTTTGCGCAGGGCCTGATCTTCAAGCTGCCGGATCCGTTCCTTCGACAACCCAAACTTGGTCCCTAGACTTTCAAGGGTCTCGGGCGTGTCCTTCAGCTTTCGTGCCGCAATGATCACGCGCTCGCGATCGGTGAGTGCAGCGAACGCATCTGTCAGCCAAACCCGCGCGGTATCGTTGTCGGTGTTTTTGGAGACCATCTCGTCCGTGCGCTCACCCTCGTCCTCAAGGGTTTCAACCCACTCACGACCTTCATCACCGGATTGCTGCGCATTCAGAGAAAAGTCCGACCCGGAAAGACGCGCCTCCATCATCTCGACATCACGCAACGGCACGCCTAGCTCTTCGGCGATCTCCCTACGAATCTCGGCACTATCCATATCCTGCCCCTCGGCGGCGCGCTCCCTTTCGATCTGCGCCCGCACTCGGCGCATGTTGAAGAAGAGCGATTTCTGCGAAGAGGTTGAGCCGGTCCGCACCATGGACCAGTTGCGCATCACGTAATCCTGTATCGATGCCTTGATCCACCAGACGGCATAAGTAGAGAAGCGCACACCGCGATCAGGATCAAACTTGGATGCGGCTTTCATCAGGCCGATATTCGCTTCCTGGATGAGATCCGGCATCGTCGCACCATAACGGCGATATTTTGCTGCCATGGACACTGCAAGCCGCATGTACGCCGTAACCAGCCGATGAAGAGAGCGATCGCAGCCCTCGTCGCGCCATCGGACCGCGAGTTCGTGCTCGGTCTCCGCATCCA
Organism: Paracoccaceae bacterium; assembly: GCA_045106875.1. Classification (GTDB taxonomy): domain Bacteria; phylum Pseudomonadota; class Alphaproteobacteria; order Rhodobacterales; family Rhodobacteraceae; genus Thermohalobaculum. The sequence continues at coordinate 3,461 of JBGCFK010000118.1, forward strand.
GCAACTCTGCCTTCATTGCGCGCGACGCAAGGGCGTTCGACGAAGGGGCGTTCATGGTTCTCATCATGTGATCCTCTTGTGCTTTTGAACGGTTACGCGGGTCGCGACAGTTTGGATCACCAAATTGAAAAAATTTTCCACAAGATCGAAGCGTCGTGATGCCAGGCAGCACAAATCGCGATTTGCAGGAAACGCTCGATCTTGGTTAGTTGTCGAGAAACAACGGGGGACTGCTATGAAACTGTCACTTTTTATCGGCGATCGAGCATACTCAAGCTGGTCACTACGCGGCTGGCTATTGCTGGAAGCATTTGGCATCCCCTTTCGGACGCATCTCGCGCACATGCGGACGCAGGCTTTCGAAGACCTCCGTGCCGAAATAGCGCCGTCGCTGACCGTTCCGGCGCTACGTGTCAGCCCGGAGGACGGCTCACCCTGGCTGGTTTGGGATAGTATCGCCATGGCCGAAACGCTGGCCGAGCTGTTTCCTGATGCTGGGCTCTGGCCCTTGGATCCGGCCAAGCGTGCTGCTGCCCGATCCGTCACGGCTGAAATGCACTCCGGGTTCACGGCACTTCGCGGCGCATGCCCGATGAACATGCGCCGGGCATATGCAGAGTTCCCCGTGACTGCTGAAATTCAGACCGACCTCGACCGATTGTCGCTGATCTGGGGCCATGCACGTGCGCTCTCGGACGGCGGCCCGTTTCTGTTTGGCGATTTCTGTGCAGCCGATGCGTTCTTTGCCCCTGTGGCCAGTCGTATCGCGACCTACGGATTGCCTATGGGGTCAGCGGACGCGGAATATGTCGCGGCCGTGCTGGGCCATCCCGCGGTCCGCCAGTGGCGGGCGCTGGGCATGGCTGATGCGCATATACAGGCCCACTACGAGTTTGACTTCGCAGCGCGCGCCAACCCTCATGAGCCTGCATTGACAGGAACAGTTGTGCCGGGACTTACGCCCGAGAACACCGAATGCCCTTATTCCGGGAAACCCGTCCACCCGGACTGCGTTGTCCAGATCGGCGCGCGTGCGATTGGCTACTGCAATCCAGGTTGCGCAGCGAAAACCGCAGCCGACCCTATGGCATGGCCGAAGACGGTCGCTCTGCTAGACTTCTGACGGATAATCCACTTGGGTGAGATAGAGCCCATCAGCAGGCGCAACTGGCCCGCAAGCCGTTCGGTCGGCGCTACGCAGCACTTCGGCCATGCGGGCGACAGGCCATTTGCCCGCACCGACCCGTTCCAGAGTTCCAACCAGACTGCGCACCTGGTTATGCAGAAAACTGCGAGCGTTCAACGTGCAGTGGATCTCTTCGCCCTTCGCCGTAATGTTAAACATGTCGAGCGTCTTGACCGGACTGTCGGCCTGACACTTTACTGATCGAAACGTGGTGAAATCATGTTTCCCGATCAACAGTTGCGCGGCTTCATGCATGGCTTCGACGTCCAGCGGCCAAGCGACACGCCAAAGGGTTCCAGCTTCGATGGTCAGTGGCGCCCGACGACATACAATCCGATATAGATAGTGCCGTCGCACGGCAGAGAAACGGGCATGGAAATCGTCCGGCACCCGCCCGATCGCCAGCACAGCGACCGGATGGGGTCTCATGTGGTGGTTTATCGCGCCGGACAAGCGGAACGGATCCCAATCTCCCGCCAAATCACAATGCGCAACTTGCCCTGTGGCATGCACCCCCGCATCGGTGCGGCCTGCTCCTTGAATGTGCGGCGCATCCGGCTCGAGTCGCCTTATTGCCGCTTCCAGTACGCCCTGCACCGACAGACCCTCAGCCTGTCGTTGCCAGCCGACAAACGGCCCGCCATGATACTCAACTGTCAGCTTGAAACGCGGCATGGCGCGCGGTCTAACGCCAATACGGTCCAACCGGCAAGGGTGTGCCTTTCTTTGGCCTTCCCCCGTCCCCATGTGACTGGACCGCGAGACGGGCCGCAAAAGACAGCTCGGAGAGGATCGGAGACCGGTTTGGGTATTGGCGACGCAATAGGGAACCTGGCAGACGACCTGATGCACGGGGCCGAGCAGGCCTGGCGCGGCGTGGACGAGATGTTCGAGCCAGTGCTGAGGCTCGGCGTCACAGGGTTGTCGGGCGCGGGCAAGACCGTGTTCATTACCTCTCTGGTTGCCAGCCTTTTGGCGCGCGGCCGCATGCGTCTGCTGCGCGCAGAGGCTGATGGGCGCATTCTGGCATCTATGCTACGCCCACAACCCGACCCGGATATACCCAGCTTTGCTTATGACGCCCATATTGCTGCTCTGACCGGGGCGACGCCTGACTGGCCAGATTCCACGCGCCAGATCAGTCAGCTGCGGTTGTCACTGAAGGTTCGTCCATCTGGACTGTTCTCCGGTCTGACGGGCACGCGGACGGTTCATCTGGATATAGTCGATTACCCGGGAGAATGGCTACTGGATCTACCGATCTTGCAGATGTCCTATGCGGATTGGTCGGCGACGGCTTTGGAAACAGCTCGTGCACCGGCTCGGATTGCGCATGCTGAGGGCTATCTTGGGGTTCTCACCACTGCTGATCCAGTTGCACCCTATGACGAAGCGCTGGCGCTGCAGCTGGCCTCCGAGTATCGGTCCTACCTCGCAGAATGCCGGGCGGCCGGGCTTTCGGCGTTGGCACCGGGTCGGTTCCTGATGCCGGGAGATCTGGAAGGCTCGCCCGCGCTGACCTTCGCCCCCTTGCCAAAGGCAGACAGACCGGGGCGATCAAGTCTCTGGCATCAGATGGAGCACCGGTTCGAGGCCTACAAACGCGTGGTCGTGAAACCTTTCTTCCGCAACCATTTCGCGCGGTTGGACCGACAGGTTGTGCTGGTGGACGCGCTGGGCGCATTGGCGGGCGGTCCGCGCGCACTGGCGGATCTAACGCAGGCTATGGCCGACACACTGGCTGCATTTCGCCACGGCCAGAACGATTGGTTCGACCGGCTGCTGGGCGGACGGCGGATCGGGAAGTTGTTGTTCGTCGCATCAAAGGCCGACCACCTGCACCACGAACAGCACCCTCAACTGACGGGTCTGGTCGAAGCGATGCTGGCCGAGGCGATTCGACGTGCCGCGTATGCAGGCGCGGAGACGTCCGCCATGGCCATCGCTGCGATCCGGGCCAGCGCCGAGCAGCAAATCACCCATGAGGGCGCAGAACTGAGCGTCGTCCGGGGTGCGCGGGCATCCGATGGCAAGGAGATCGCCGTGTTCCCGGGGCAGATCCCGTCCGACCTTCCCGCGCTTCTGGGGGCGTCCGGGACAACCAATCCCGCGCATGCCCCTGCAGAATGGGACGGCAAGGCCTTTGCGCGGCCGTCTTTCGCGCCACCACGCTGGGGCACCGGACCCGATGACGGACCACCGCACATCGGGCTCGATCGAGCCATCGAATTCCTGATCGGCGACAGGCTGGAATAGGAGACGTCCATGAGCGACCCCCGAAAAGGTCCGGTGATACTGGAACTGGACCAGACGCCTTTGCCAGATGCGCCCTCCCCCGCCGAAGCGCCGCCCGTTCACGTTGAACCAGCCGCCGCTCGTGCGATTGCAGTTGCCGCCAGACCCAGCGGCTGGGGACTGGGGCGGCTGATACTCTCGGCTTTGGGCGCACTGGTGCTGTTCTGGGCCGGGATTGCCGCGACCGATTTTGTGACGTCGCTGTTCGACAGGAACGGATGGCTTGGCTGGATCGGTGCAGCGTTGCTTGGCTTCTTGGTCCTGTTATTGGTTGCCGCTTGCCTGCGCGAGGTTGCGGCGCTGGCGAGGCTTGGCCGCATCGAGACCCTGCGTACTGCCGCAGAAGCCGCGCAGGAGACGGGATCTTCGACAGAGGCCCAGAAAGCCATACGCGGCCTGACGGGGCTTTATGCGCGCCGCGCCGACATGGAGTGGGCACTGGAGAACTTCCAGAAGGGACAAGCCGACGCGCCGGACCCTACCGGGCAGTTGGCGTTGGCGGAACGCACGCTGATGAAACCGCTGGATGCGCAAGCTGAAGACGCCGTTCGAAAGGCGGCGCGCAATGTGGCGGCAGCGACCGCACTGATCCCTCTGGCGTTGGCAGACGTGCTGGCCGCACTGACCTGCAATCTCCGCATGATTCGTGAGATCTCGGAGATTTATGGCGGACGAACAGGATGGATAGGATCCTGGCGGCTGATGCGCGCGGTGGCGGCGCATCTTGTGGCGACTGGAGCGGTTGCTGTGGCGGACGACCTGCTGGGGCCATTGGTCGGCGGCGGCGTCCTTGGCAAACTGTCACGACGGTTTGGTGAGGGCGCGGTAAACGGCGCGCTTACGGCCCGGGTCGGCGTTGCCACCACCGAGATTTGCCGCCCCCTGCCCTTCGTGGAATTGGAACGACCCAAGGCGTCCTCATTACTCTTCACAGCCTTGCAAGGCTGGCGACAGGATACCCGCGACACAAACGGTGTCTCCTGATATAAACGTGAACGAGTTTGGGGCGGGCGGAATCAGAACAGCAACGCCAAGTTGCCAAGAAATTCGGGGAGGTTCACATGAAATGCATCTATGCGGCAGCGCTGGGCGCGGCAATATCTTTTGGCGCAGTGCCGGGCGGTCAGGCGCTTGCAGGCAACGCGGCCCTGATCATCGGGAATGGCGACTACGCATACGCGCCGGGTGCGGCAACGGCCGAACGCGATACGCGGTCTTTATCGGCAGCGTTCCAATCAGCAGGCTGGGCCGTCCTTCAGGGCACGAACCTCGATAGGGCCGGAATGCGCGAGCTGATCACACAATTTGCGGCAGAAGCCGAGGATGCTGACGCGGTCGCAATCTTCTACTCTGGACACGCGATCCGGGCAGGCGGAGTATCGTTTCTGGCGCCCGTTGAGACCAAGGCCGAGACCCTGACCGATGTCGTCTTTGACGGCGTTCCGCTTGACCTGTTGCTGGCGATCGCTGGCGAGAAAGCCGGCAGCGCAGTGCTGTTCGTCGATGGTGCACAATTGAGAGGCTTCTCGCCGACGGACACGTTCGAGCCGGGGCTCTCTGATCTGGAAGGCCCGGACGGCGTGCTGATTATCTCGGCAGCCGAACCGGGCAAGGCCGTCAGGCGCTCGAGCTGGCGTGACAGCCGATTTGCTCGCCTGATCGTGGACCGCTTTCTTGATCCGGGTGCATCACTGATGGAAGTCGCCGAGAATGCCCCCGCCCCCGTCTGGATTACTGGGAATGTTGATCGAGAGTTCAGCTTGGCGGCCCTTCCTGAGGCCGAAGCCGAGGGTTTGGAAGCCGAGATCGAACTTGCCTATTGGCGCGCAGCCGAAAAATCTGGCGCTGCGGAGGACTACCAAGCCTATCTGAAGCGCTTTCCAAATGGAATCTTCGCTGAGTTCGCTCGGGCGCGTCTGGGCCTGTCGGCGGATGCCGCAGTACCGGAGGAGCCCGAGGTTGACCCGCGCATTCAGGCGGAACGCGACCTCAACCTGTCGCGCGCGCGTAAGCGTCGACTGCAGGAATATCTGCTGGCGCTTGGCTACGACCCCAAGGGTATCGACGGGCTTTATGGCAGAGGAACCCGGCGGGCGATCGTGGCCTGGCAACGTAAGAACGGCATGGCGAACGAGGGCTGGCTGACCAAGGACCAGGTCGGACTACTGACCGAACAGGGCGAAGCGGCACTGGAGGAACAACGCCGCATTGCCGAGGAACAGCGCCGCATTCGTGAGGCTGAAGACAATGCCTATTGGTCTGCTACGGGCGCCAAGGCTACTCAGGCAGGCTATCGTGCGTATCTGGAGAAATACCCGGAAGGGCAGCACTCGAAGATCGCTCGAGCTGCCATGGCGAAAGTTGCCGAAGCCGAGGCAGATGCACTGGCCCGGAAGGAACGCAGGGTCTGGCGCCGGGCCGAGAAGCGCGCGACCGCTGAAGCCTATCGCAACTATCTTGGCGAGTATCCGGAGGGGGTCTACCGCGACAATGCACTCGCCAAGCTCGATGCAATCGAATCAGCGGAACGCAATGCGGCACTGGCAGACAAGCTGACCAAGATTGAGAACAGCCTTAACCTGTCGGACAACGACATGCTTTCGGTCGAACAGCGTTTGCGCTTCCTCGGCTTCGAGGTTGGCGCGGTTGACGGCCTGTTTGACGAGCGAACGCGTGCGGGAATCAAGGGCTACCAGAACACTCGAGAGATGGAGGAAACCGGATACCTGAACCGGCCCACCGTCGTGCAACTGGTGCGTGACACCAACCGCCCGCAAGTCCAGCAACAGGTCGATGGCGCAAAGGTCATCCAGAATCTGCTCGAAGCGTTGAACGCCAAGTAATCAGCGCAGCTCGACGCGAAAGCTAAGCCCGGCGGTCAGAACATATGACCGCCGGTGTTCGACCGCACGGCCCGTAAGATCGTAGGCAACACGCTCCAATGCCAACAGTGGCGTCGCTCCGGGCACAGAGAGCGAACGCGCCTGAGATTTGCCTGCCGTGACAGCAGAAATCTCGTCCTCCGTACGCATGACATGCACGCCATAATGCGCCTGGTAATGAGGGTAGAGCGCGTTTGGCAAAGGCGCTTCATCACTTAACCCTGGCATGATTGTCTCCGGCACGGTGATGCGTTCCATCATTGCACTGACGCCGTCCACTGATCTGATCCGG
>JBGCFK010000119.1:0-7870 GCA_045106875.1 Paracoccaceae bacterium
GCGATGGGTGCGGTCGGTTGTGGTTGTCGTCCTCCGTCCATGTTGTGATCTCTGATCAGGCCTCCGCGAGGGATGAGAACAGGGTTTCGTCGAGGCATTCGTTCGGTGCCCGGCAGGGTATCGCGAAGCGGTGTCCCGAGAGGGGCTGCCAATTGTCTTTGGCATTCCGCGCACCTGAATGATTGCGTCCAACTCGTGCGTGAGCCGTGCGCCCGACAGCGATGTATCAGGGACAAGGCCAAACATTCCCGGCTTAAGTCATCTACCATCGCCAGAACGCGGAACCTGCGTTCATCTGTGAACGCGTCCGAAACGAACTCCAGGCTCCCTTGCCCGTCAGGCGCTTACGCACCTCGAGCCCTTCTTCGCGGTACAAACGCCGTAGCTTCTTCTGGTTCATGCGGTGGCCCTGACGCTCCAGCATGATGTGAATGCGCCTGTCAGCATCGCGACATCCAACAGCTTCTTCAGCTTGGCGTTCTCATCTTCGCGCGTTTTCAGCCTGCGAGCGCTAACGCAGTCAGAACAGGTCCGGCGATAGGGCGAGTCGCATCGCGGACTATCTGCTTTAGATAAAAGCGCTCACCCCTCTCAGAAGAACGACAATGTCATAAATGCCAGCAACAGAACTGCCATCCAAAAGGCCATAGAGCCCGACGGGCGTGTCCGCGCGAATGTGCCCGTTGGCCCGTGCTGGCGGTATAGTTCCTTGGCCAGATCGCTCCATGCAATCGCTCCCCGCGCGCCCGCCACCCAGCGCCAGCCCACGATCCAGTCACGGAACCCAACCAGCAGCCAGGCCAACGGCTTGCGATAGAACCAGTCCGTGTCCAGATGTGTCGACCGAAGCTCCGGCGGGTAAAGCCCCGTCTTCATCAGTACCGTGAACGCCAGCGCCGAGAACATCAGCAACTGCATCTGCGTGACCACGTGTTCTACCGTATAGGCGTGGTACTTCACGTCATAGGGCAGCAGATCATAGAGCAGCCCCGGGAACACGCCCACGCCCACGCAGATCACCGAGGCGATCCCCATGGCGATCAGCATGTTCATGGGCGCCTCCTTGGGGCGCATCCCTGAGTCATGCGCGAAGAAGGCGAAGAACGGGATCTTGATGCCGGAGTGGTGGAACACGCCAGCGGAAGCAAAAAGCAGCAGCATCCAGGTGATGAAGTACCCCTCTTTCAGCGCGGCCGAGATGATCAGCGACTTGGATACGAACCCCGAGAAAAGCGGGAAGGCCGAGATCGACGCCGCTCCGATGCAGCAGAAGACCATTGTCCATGGCATGGTCCGGTAGAGCCCGCCCAATTCCGACCCCTTGGCCGTGCCCGTCCGGAACAGCACCGCACCCACCGACATGAACAATAACGCCTTGTAGATGATGTGGCAGAACGCATGCGCCGCCGCGCCCGAGACCGCCAGATCCGTGCCGATACCGATCCCCACCACCATGAAGCCAAGCTGGTTGTTCAGCGAATAGGCCAGCACCCGGCGCAGATCGTTCTCGATCACCGCGAAGAAGATCGGGAACGCGGTCATGGCAGCACCAATGGGCACGAGGATCTCGGTCCCCGCGAACCCGCGCGCCAGCGCATAGATCGCCAGTTTTGTCGTGAAGGCCGACAGCATCACCGTGCCCGTCACGGTCGCGGTCGGGTACGCGTCCTGCAACCAGTTGTGCAGGAAGGGGAACGCCGCTTTGATTCCGAAGGCCACAAAGATCAGGAAACCGGCCGTGGTGTAGAGGTCGAAGGAGCCAAACGCGATCGACCCGGTCTCGCCGTAATGCACCATGGTCCCGGCCAGAAGCAGCACGCCGGAGCCGACCTGGACCACCAGATAGCGCATCCCCGTGGCGATGGCCTCGGGCTTCTTCTGACCGTTCCCGTGGTCCAGCGCCGAGGCCCAGATCAGGAACACCGACGCAATCGCCGTGCCCTCCCAATACAGGAACAGCGTGACCAGATCACCCGCATAGACTGCGCCAATGGCGCTGCCAGCATAAATCATGCCTGCAGTATGCTCGACCCAGCCACCGCGGTGGAAACTGTAGATCCCTCCCAGAAATGCCGCGATGAGGAAGATGATGCCGAAGATGCGGGACAGCCCGTCCAGCCGGATGGTGGTCAGTTCCAGCCCCATCACCTCGATCTGGCCCGAAAGGCCCGGGTTCAACCCCAGCGCCTGCGCCAGACCCAGCAGTGGCAGCAGCACCATCCATATGACGCGCAGCTTGCCCGGCAGAATCGGCAGCAACAGCGCGCCAAGGATCAGGATCAACCCGGGTGACAACCCGGGGACCAGCAGGGTCGAGAGCATGGGGCCGGTCAGCTCAACCATGCTCTTTCTCCTTGCGCTCGTAGTAGTCTTCGGGCCGGATCAGGAACTTGCGCATCTCTTTGGCGGCCAGCACCAGGAACACGCAGCCGATGAAGCCGTAGATGCCGTAGAACCCCCAAAAGTGCTCGATAGCGAATGGCCCGTGCTTGTGGACCAGCGGATCAATGACCAGCACTGCGCCCGAAATCAGGTATACCGCCCAGACGACACGTCTGACGTTGGAGGGGTTGTCGACCCAGCCTGGCGCCTCGTCCGCGGCTTTCATGGGCACGTCGTCGAGGATATCCGCGTGGCGTTCGGGGTAATGGCGTTCACCCATTCTGACCTCCTGTGGCCGGGGTGGCGGCGGGTTCGGGCGCGCTTAGTTCGATCTGCTGGACCAGGTCCATCAACGGGCCGATGGCGATGAACAGCACCACGCAGAGGATCGCCGTGATTGTCAGCGCGGCCACGGCGGGGAACGGCGCCTCGTGGACCTTGGGTGGAGGGGCGCCTTCGGGTTCGGGCACGAACCAGCCCCGCGCCACGATGGGCAGCAGGTAGGCGACGTTCAGCAAGGACGAGACCATCAGCACCGCGATCACCCAAGGCTCCCCTGCCTCGAACGCACCCATGCCGATCCACCACTTTGACCAGAGGCCGATGAAGGGCGGCAGGCCGATTATGCTGAGCGCCCCCACGAGGAAGGCCGCAAAGGTCCAGGGCTGGCGGCGGGCAAGGCCGTCCAACTGGCTGACCTCGGTCAGGTGGGCTGCGGTGTAGATCGAGCCTGCCGCGAAAAAGAGCGTGATCTTCGAGACCGCATGAGCCGCGATATGCAGCGCCGCGCCGATGATTGCCGCAGGCGTTGCCAGCGCCGCCGCCATCACCACATAGGACAGTTGCGAGACGGTCGAGAACGCCAGCCGTTTCTTCAGGTTATCCTGATTCAGCGCGATCAGCGACGCCAGAATGACAGTCCCGCCCGCGATATAGAGCACCGGGTCGGCAGCGCCGGTTTCCGTCAGCAGGTCGATGCCGAACACATAGACCACGATCTTGACGACCGAGAACACCCCGGCCTTGACCACCGCCACCGCGTGCAGCAGGGCAGAGACGGGCGTAGGGGCCACCATGGCGGCAGGCAGCCAGAAATGCACAGGCATCAGTGCGGCCTTGCCGATCCCGTAGGCATAGAGCAGGAACAGGACCGTCAGCGCGCCCGCGCCGAGGCCCGCCCCCGCCAGGATCCCGCCAGCGGCAAAATCGGCTGTCCCCGCCGCCACATAGGTCCAGATGATCGCGGGCAACAGCAGCGCCATGGAGGTTGCCATCAGTAGCACGATATAGATGCGGGCCTTGTCGCGGGCGTCCTCGTTTCCCTTGTGCGCGACGAGTGGATAGGTCGAAACGGTCAGCACCTCGTAGAACAGGAACAGCGTGAACAGGTTGCCCGCGAAAGCGATGCCCACGGCCGAGCAGATCGCGACCGCGAAACACATGTAGAACTGGGTCTGGCGGGGTTCCTTGTTCCCGCGCATGTAGCCGATGGAGTAGATCGAGTTCACGATCCACAGGCTGGAGGCGATGGTGGCGAAGAGCATGCCCAGCGGCTCGACCGCAAAGGCGATCGAGATGCCATCGACGACCGTGACGGCGGTCCATTCCGGGCGCGCACCGGCCATGACCATGGGCAGCAGGGTCAGAACAACGACGCCAAACAAGGCCAGCGCCGTGACGAGGGTGACGGCCTCGCGCACATTGCGGTTCCACCATGTGAGCGCAATACCAACAGCGCCCAGCGCGGGGATAGCCAGGGACAGTTGAATGAGAGCCGCGCCGCTCACGCTTAGGATAAGGTCCTGATGCTCACCATTCATGACTGCCACCCCGCCAGCAGTTCACGTGCGGCCGCGGCGGCAACCTCGCCGTTCAGATCCGTGTCCAGCCCGAAGAACAGCACTGCCAGCGCCAGCAAAAGGGTCAGCAACACCATCTCGGGTGGCGGTTTCCGCGCGACCTTGGCCACGGGTTCGCGGAAGTAGGCGACCTCGATGACATGGCCGACATAGAAGATCGCCATCACGGATGACACCACGATCACGGCGACGATCCACCAGAGCCCCGCCTCGGACGCGCCCTGCACGAGGTACCACTTCGAGATGAACCCGGCAGTTCCCGGCACCCCGATCAGGCCAAGACCGGCGATCACGAACGCGCCCATCGTCAGCGGCATGGTCCGGCCCATACCGGCAAGGTTCTCGGTGCGCGTGACTCCGGTTGCGTAGAAGACGCAACCAATCGCCATGAAAAGGCACGCCTTGATGATCGCGTGGTTGAACATGTGGGAAATCCCGCCCGTCAGCCCCGCCTCGTTCACTAGGGCGATGCCCATCAGCATGTAGCCGACCTGGGACACTGACGAGTAGGCCAGCATCCGCTTGGTGTTGATCTGGAAGATTGCGCTTAGCGAGCACACGATCATGGCAAGTGCCGCAAGCACCATCAGGATCTCGGCAGCAGGTGTCGCGCTGAAGGTGAATTCGACACCAAAGACCGAGAACAGGAACCTCAGCAGCAGATACACCGCAACTTTGGTGGCCGTGGACGCGATGAACGCCGTCGCCACTGTGGGCGCGTATGCATAGGCATTCGGCAGCCACAGGTGCATCGGGAACATCGCCAGCTTCAAGCCGATACCAATGGTGATGAAAGCGAGGCCCGCTATGATGGACCGATGCCCGTCCTCGACCTCAGGCAACAAAGCGGCCATGTCATAAAGGTTCAGCGTGCCCGTCATAGTGAAGATCAGGCCCACGCCGATCACGTAGAAGGTCGCGCCGAGTGTTCCTATCACCAGATACTGGAAGGCCGCCACCAGCGCCCGGCGCTCCGAGCCCATCGCGATGAGCGTATACATCGCCAGTGACGAGATCTCCATGAACACGAAGACGTTGAACGCATCCCCTGTTATGGCCATGCCCAACAGGCCGCACATGCACATGAGGTACATGGAGTAGGTCCAGGCCTGGCGTTCTTCCGAGATCTCGTAGGCCAGCGAGCGCGGCGCATAGAGCGCCACCACGGCGCCCATGATCGAAACCAGAAGCAGCACGAAGGCATTTATCAGGTCGATCCGGTATTCGATACCAACGGGTGGCGCCCACCCCCCCATGGCATAGGAGATCGTGCCATGGGCCTGCACCTCCAGAAGGATCAGGAAGGCAATCACCGGCATGGCCACCGAGCACGCGATGGTAACGGCAGCGGACACATGACGTTGACGCGCGGTTGCACAAATCACCGCCCCGATCAGCGGCACCACGACCTGCAGCGCAGGCAGCTGCGCCACCAGATCCAGCGCGGCTGTCGCATTTGCATTTGCGGCAAGCGGGATCATTCGGCCAGCCCCCTCATTCCGCGTAATCCTCACGGTCGACAACCGAGGTGATCTCGTCTTCCTCGATGGTGCCGTAAGCTTCGTGAATGCGGACAGTCAGCGCCAAACCAAGTGCAAGCGTTGCAACGCCGACCACAATTGCGGTCAGGATCAGGACATGTGGCAGCGGGTTCGAATAGGTCTGAATGCCCTCACCGAGAATCGGCGCAGTACCGCCCAGAATCTTGCCGGGCGTAAGATACAGCAGATAGACGGAAGTCTGAAAGATCCCCAATCCAACCAGAGTCTTGATCATGTTGGACCGTGCGACCACGATAAAGAGCCCCGCGACCATCAGGAAGATGGTGATCCAGTAATTGTAGTTGGTGGCAAGTGCCTCCAGAAGAGGGCGATCGGTAAACTCAGGCATCGTCGCCCCCAGGGGTCACCCGGCCGCGGCCGGCGAACGAATAGAAGATCGTCAGCATCGTGCCCGTGACCGTGACAAGAACCCCGATCTCGACCAGGAAAACTCCCCAGTGTTGTCCGTGGACCGCGTCATAGGTCCCGATCGGTTCACCGGCGTGCAGCAGCACGTTGTAGTTCAGATATTCGCCCCCCATCACCATGGACCACACGCCAACTGCCGAATAGATCAACACACCCAGGGGGACCATGAATTCCACCACCCACTTGGGAACCACGATCAAAGCCGCTTGCAGGCCGAAGACAATAGCATAGAGGATGATGGCAGCGGCGATGATCACACCCGCCTGAAAGCCGCCTCCCGGACCAAAATCGCCATGCAGCTGCACATAGAGGCCGAACATAATGATGAACGGGATGAACATCTTGGCCGCGATGCGGAGAATGACGTCGAGGATCATGCCTGCCTCCACCGCTTCAAGAGCAACATGACACCGATACCGGCCGTGAAGATAACCGTGACCTCGCCAAGCGTATCAAAGCCACGATAGCTGGCCAGAACCGCAGTGACGATATTGGGAATATCAGTCTCGACCGGGGCGCGGGTCAGGTATTCGGCGCCCACATGCAGGTTGACAGGCTGCGCCATGATGCCGAAGGGCGGCAGATCATAGGTCCCGTAAACCAGCATTGCTCCAACTCCAGCGCACACCAGCATCGGTACGGTGGCAGAGAATTTCGGTGGCGCCTCCTCGACCCTGGTCAGGAACAATGCTCCAAGCACCAATACGGTGGAGACACCCGCGCCTACAGCAGCCTCGGTCATGGCAACGTCAACTGCGTCCAGCACAATCATGACACTGGCCATCAGAAACGAATAGGCACCTGACAGTACGACCACGGCAAACAGGTTGCGTACTCGGATAATGCCCACGGTGATCGCGGCCAGAAGGGTCAGCAGCACCATGTTGATGAGAAGTTCCATCAGCGGCTCTCCCCGTTTTCGTCCAGTTGCACATCTTCGGGAACAGGGATCGATGCCACACCGTCAGGCGTCTCCGAAACCAAAGGCGTTGCAAGGCGGACGCGCAGTTCGGGATAGACCTCATCACAACCAATCGGTGTCAATTCCCCGTCTGGCCCGGCCAGCAACGGCTTGTTCCCATCGTGAAGGGCCGCCCGCGCGAGCGCATGGCTAGCTACGGCTCCGGTGACGTAGAGAACGATAACGATGATCCCCAACCGCACCCAGACAGTCCAATCGGCAGTTTGCACAGCCATGCCGAGCACCAGAAACCCAACGCCCAGCGTGTCGGACACGGACGTCGCATGCATCCGTGTGAACACATCAGGCATGCGGTTCAGCCCAAAAGCCCCCACAAGGCAGAAGAACCCGCCAAGACACAGGCAAATCCATCCTGCGATATCAAGCAGCGCGCTCATCCCTTGCCCTCGGTGTCACCTTCACGATGATCGTAACCGAGAGCGCCGTAGCGGAAGAACTTCAGCACTGCGAGCGTGCCGATCATATTAAGCAAGGCGTACGTGATGCCAAGATCGAGAAATTCGGGCCGCTCGGTCAGGAACCCGATCAGTGCAAGCAGCATGATCGCAAAAGTGCCGATAGAGTTGACAGCCAGCAGACGGTCGAACGCAGTCGGACCCAGCAACGCCCGGACCACGGCCAGGGACATGGCGGCCAACACGGCAAGAATTGCTGCAGTGAACATCAGCGCGACCCCT
>JBGCFK010000012.1:0-5180 GCA_045106875.1 Paracoccaceae bacterium
GACCTTTCACTTCATGCCAGGCATATGGGCGGACGAATGGGGGCTGGAGATCACCGAATCCTTGCTGGTGCGCGAAGGCGCTGCCGCAGAATGCCTGGCCGATATCCCAAGGCCGATGGTGGTCAAACCCTAGTCGGCTAAAACCAGCACCAGAGGCCAATGCAGACGCCCCAGACCGCTTCGGCGACAAGCCAGATCACCACATCAAGAGCGATCAGCGCGACCAGCAACGGCAGGCCAACATAACGCAGGGCAAGCCAGACCGCCGCCCCGGTGACCCGCGGGGCGGGGGCGTGCACGCCCATGACTTGCTTCGCCACCTTCGCCATGTGAGATGTTAACGGTCCATTAGGTTAGCAGCGCGTTAAAGACCTGATGGAGATTGCGCTCGACAATCTGAGCCGCCGGGATTGGGAAGGGCTGGTACCCGCCCCTGCGATGCAGCAGGGCTGGGCGTATGGCGCGGCATGCGCGGCGCTTGGGTCCCGCGTCCTGCGGTTCGAGATGAAACGACGCTCCGAGACTGTGGGATTGGCGCAGGTCGTGCATCGCCGCCTGTTCGGCTGTCTGGATGCGTTTGTCTGCACGCGCGGGCCACTCTGGATTGATGGGGCATCGCCGGAGGATCGTGCGACGGGTCTGCGCCGCCTGCGCAAAGCTGCGGAGGGTGGGCGCCTGAAGGGCGTCTTTGTGACCCCGGATGCCACGGATTCGGCCAGCCTGCGCGGCTCGGGCATGATCCGCGTAATGACGCCTTATACCACGGCTTGCATCGACCTGACCCTAGAGGAGACGACGCTGCGCGCCGCCATGCATCACAAATGGCGCAACCGGCTTGTGGCATCAGAGCGGGCAGAGCTGCGGGTTACGCGTGTGGACCGGCGGCCCGAACTGTTTCGCTGGGTGTTGGAAGCAGAAGAAGCACAACAACGCTCCCGCCGTTATCAGGCATTGCCGCCCGCTTTGGTCGCGGCGTGGCATCAGGCAACAGGCGAAATGCGCGTGCTGGTGGCCGAGCATCAGGACCAGCAGGTCGGGGCCATGGTGTTTCTGATCCACGGGCGGCAGGCGACCTATCATCTCGGCTGGGCCTCGCCCGAGGGCAAGCGGCTGTCCGCGCACAACCTTCTGCTCTGGCAGGGTATGCGCAAGCTGAAGGCTGCCGGGATCGAGATGCTGGATCTGGGCGGGCTTAACACCGAGGACATTCCCGGCATCGCCCGGTTCAAACTGGGCGCGGGCGCGGCAGTCAAAACCTTGTGCGGGACATGGTTCGGCAGGTGACCCGTTTGATAGATGACGCGTTTGATAGATGACTCGGCGGACATTCGAGCTATCCTTCCGAACATCCAGAACGGAGGTTCCCATGCGTCTTGCTCTCGCCGCCCTCTGCCTGCTGCTTCCTGTCGAAGCATTTGCCAGCTCGTGTTACGCCTTTGTCGAGAACCTGCGCCGTGACGGGATCGGGGTGCAATATGCCAGCCTCGAACATGTGTCGACCAAGCCGCGTGAGGTGACGATCACCTATGTTGCCCATTCGACCTTCCGTATCGAGAGCGAGGAAGGTGTCATCATCGCGACCGATTTCTTCGGGACGGCAGGGCGCGTGAAGGATGCGGATGGCAATTCGACAGCGATTGTGCCGACTGTCGTGACAATGAACCACGCGCACGAGACGCACTGGACGGCGTTTCCGGACGAACGTATTCCCTATGTGCTGCGCGGCTGGGATCATGACGGCAAGGGTCCTGCCAATCATCGCTTGCGGGTGCGTGACGTGACCATTCGCAACGTGACAACGCATTTGCGCGGGTGGGGGCAGCCCGAGCAGGACGGCAACTCGATCTTCATCTTCGAGGTTGCGGATCTCTGCATCGGGCACCTCGGCCACCTGCATCACATCCTGTCTGAGGAACAATTCGCCGAGGTCGGTCGTCTGGACATCATAATGGCGCCCGTGGACGGGACGTTCACTCTGGATCTGCCGGGCATGATCGAGATGATGAAGCGGATGAAGGCGCGGGTCGTGTTGCCGATGCATGCGTTCGGAACGTATTCGCTGGAGCAGTTTCTGGTCGGCATGTCGGACGAATTTGCGGTCGAGTTGAACAATGGCCCATCGGTCACTCTGTCCTTCGCGACCCTGCCCTCCGAGCCCACGGTGATGTTGCTGTCCACGGCGAATGCCGCACTGGAGCCCTCGTTCAACGACGATTGAGATCGGCCATCATGCGCAGGAAAGCCAGCACGGGGGGGCCGGGTTGCGGGTCGATGGGGATCAGTCGGATGGCCACGGTGCCATAGTCGTAGTCGGGCGCCATCCGCACCAGATCGCCCGAAAGCACGTCCATGACCACTGTATCGCGGATGAGCAGAGCTGCGCCGAGTCCTCTTTTTGCCATTGCTTTCAATGCCCTGCGGTCATTGCTCCGGGCACGTACGGGGGCTGTGCATTTGGCGATGCGTCCGTCCGCGCCGCGCGCATGGATCTCCGGTGTGTCGCGATCATCAGCCAGCAGGATCCCCGTCTGGGCCAGCCTTTCGGCCAGCCTGCCCTTGCGCGGGTTCAGCTTCGGCGCGACCACCAGATCCAGCGCCAGATGCGCGATGGGCGTGGGGTGCGGGCCGGCTGCGTCCGCTGAGCCTGCGATCTGCAGGGTCGCGCGGATCAGCAGATCGGCCCCGGTCTTGCCCGGATCCTCGGGCTCGTCATTGGCCGTGACGGACAGGACAACATTTGGATGACGCTCGGTATATTCGGTCAACAAGGGCAGCAGCCAGCCTTCGGCCAGTTCTCCGGGGGTCGAGATGCGGAGCGTCCCCGCGACCTCCCGACCCGCCACGCCGACGTTCATCGCGGCGCCCGCATGCTTTGCCATCGCGCCCGCTTCGGCCAGTACCTGATGGCCCGCTTCGGTCAGGACCAGCTTGCGCGTTGTGCGCCGCATCAGCGTGACGCCGAGCAGATCTTCCAGTTCCCGGATCGCCTGGCTGACCACCGGGGACGAGACGGACAATGTCTCGGCGCCGGCGCGGATCGAGCCCGCCTGCGCGACCTGAAGAAAGTAGAACAGAAGGCGAAAATCCCTGGGATGCATGGTCTGCCCAATGGTTAATTCTTAGTCTGAAGCTAAGATTATCCTAGACTATTAGCCTCTACCGAAGAGTTAACCGCCCTGACAGGGGGCGCAGGCAAATCGTTGAACAAGAAGATCCCATCCGATGCGCCCCCTTATGCTTTCCCTTGCCACGACCATGATGCTGCTGGTCTCGGCCCCTGCCATTGCCGATGACCGCGCTGTGGTCGAGGCGCTCTACACCGACCTGCTGAGCAACCCGAAAGGCGATGATCTGGACGCGCGCGTGGGGGCGGTTGTTGCGGAGGACTGGGTCTCGACACCCAAGCCGCGCGGCGGGCCGGATGCCGCCGGCATGACGAAGACGCTGGCAGGTTTCGGCATCGCCATCGCGGACCTCAACTGGCAGATCCAGGAAATCCTGCAGGATGACAACCGGTATGTGGTGCGCTCGATCGCGACAGGAGCGCCGGTAAAGCCCGTTTTTGGCGTCGAGCCCAAGGGCAACAGCTTCGAGATCATGACCATCGACATCCATATGGTCGAGAACGGACGCCTGACGCGATCATATCATGTCGAGGAATGGCTGACGGCAGTTCAACAGTTGCAGGCAGAGTAAGCACATACACTTCCCCTTCACCATTCGAATCGCTATATTCGTCGAATGTGCAGGGAATCCCTGCGCATTCATCTTTTTCGTTTGCCGGTCCGAACCGGCGCAACACAGGAGAGCGAGCGATCGCCAGAAGACCACACCACGCGCCGCCAAGCAGAGATACCGGCCCGCGCGTCAACGGAATGATCCGGAACCCGGAAATCCGTCTCATCGATCACGAAGGCGAAAATGCAGGCGTTGTCGAGCCAAGACGCGCCATGGAAATGGCCGACGAAGTTGGCCTCGATCTCGTCGAGATTTCGCCCAATGCAAATCCGCCCGTCTGCAAAATCATGGATTTCGGCAAATTCAAGTACGAAACCCAGAAGAAACAGAACGAGGCGAAGAAAAAGCAGAAGGTGATCGAGGTAAAGGAGGTCAAGTTCCGGCCGAACATCGACACGCACGACTATGATGTGAAGATGCGGAATGTGACCAAGTTTCTCGAAGGTGGTGACAAGGTCAAGGTTACGCTCAGGTTCCGTGGGCGCGAGATGGCGCACCAGGAAATCGGACGCGAGCTTCTGAAGAAGATCGCAGTCGACATCGAGGGTCTGGGCAAGATCGAATCGATGCCCAAGATGGAAGGTCGCCAGATGATCATGGTGGCCGGACCTGTGAAGACCTGACGTGACGGATCGGCCCGAGCCACGATCCGGCAAGCCCGGGTCTGGGCCGGGCCTGACACCCGGTCACGAAGATGGGCGCCTCGTGGCGCCCTCTGCCTCCCGAAACGAAACTCCGATCATCAATGCGCTTGCCCCTGTTCTTTCGGGGCTCAGCGGGCTTATGCTTGAAATCGGGTCGGGCACCGGTCAGCACGTGGCTGCCTATGCGCGCGCCTACCCTCAGATTGACTGGCAACCCTCGGACCCGTTCGAGGAGCATCATGACAGCATCCGTGCCTGGGTCGCCCAAGCGGGTTGTCCAAATCTGCGCGCGCCGATATGGCTGGATGCTGCGGAGATCTGGCCAAATCTCGGGCAGCTGGCGGGCGTGATCTCGGTGAACGTCATTCACATATCGCCCTGGGCCGTCGCGCAGGGCATTGTGCGCGGTGCTGCGGCAGCTGTGCAGTCGGGCGGTGTCCTTGTCTTCTACGGCCCCTTCAAGGAAGCGGGTCAGCACACCGGAGACGGCAATGCCGCGTTCGATGAAACCCTGCGGGCACGGGATCCCGGTTGGGGTATCCGGGACCTCGGGGAAGTTGTCGCCCTTGGCGAGGGCCACGGATTTGGCCCGGCCGAGATTTCGGAGATGCCGGCCAATAACCGGCTTGTGGTCTTGCGCAAAGCTTAGGTGGGAGCAAAGCCCGCCCTTGCCGTTCTTACTTTACGGTGATCTGGATACGCTTGGACATCACCGGATCGCTGTGCGGCACATGGCTCCAGTCACCCAGAACGAGTTGCAGCGTGTGGGTGCCGGTGGGCAGATCCAGCGTAGCCTCG
>JBGCFK010000120.1:0-3495 GCA_045106875.1 Paracoccaceae bacterium
AATTGCGTTTGCGACGCCTGCATGGGCGGGCAGGATGGTCTCAGCGTGTACGGTTTTTCCAACAGCAGGATAATAGACCGGTGCCGAGGCACCCAGCCCAATTACAGGCACTTCCAGACCCGCTTCCAATCTTAAGAGCCCTTTGTGCTTCGCCAAACTACGCTGCATCAGAACGTGCCGCGCCAATTCCTGTGGTGAGGCCCCAAATGCCGGCGTTTCCTCCGCGAAGACCGTCTCCAGCAAGGCGAGCGTTGTTTGATGCGTCAACTGATCGACAACCATTTGCGCCAATACCACTGCCGAGCGCGCCAGAACATCCCCTGAGCCCGCGCGACGCCGGGCCAGCAAAGACAACGCTTTTTCCGCTGCACTTGCATCCCACTGGTCGGCAAGCCCCAATACGTGACTTGCGTCCGACGGCGTGACGCCCCCCACCTGAACGAGGCCACGTTCAACCAAACGGTTCAGAGCGCCGTGGTCTATCCTTGCTCGAAGAACCTGACCCATTGGGCAAAGGCTGGTACCGATGCGGTCCAGCAACGCAGCTTCACGTGCACCCAGCCCTTCTGCGGACTGGCCTTTGACCGCGCGCACAAAACGGGCGTCGTATTCTCCGGGCGTCACATTGCGAAGTGCAGCATCAAGGGCGGGATGCACCACATCCGGGTATTTATGCGCGAGTAGCGAAACAGGTACAACGCGGCGTGGCCCCAGCGTAACCGCATGATCCAAGCCGCCCTGCACCATTTCCACTACGCTGTCGCCGCCAAGCCCGGTCGTGCGCATGGCAACCGCCTCCACCATCGTACGATAGGGCCCAACGCGTGCGCCATCAGGATCAATCGACGGTCTGCCGTCACGCAGAATGGCAATATCGGTCGTTGTGCCGCCAATATCGCTCACCAGTGCATGCTCAACTCCGGTTAACCACCGAGCCCCAACAAGTGACGCGGCCGGGCCACTGAATTGTCCCGATGGGGCGTTCCTTGGCTTGCGCTGCCGAAATCAAAGCACCATCCCCACGCACCACCATCAACGGGGCCGTGACGCCAAGGTCGGTCAGGATATCCTCCGCCCGTCCGATCAGCCGATCGATCATGCCCACAAGCCGCGCATTCAACAGCGCCGTCATTGCCCGCTTGGGCCCGTTCAGTTTGGCGGACAGCTGATGGGACGCCGAAACCGGGCGACCGGTCAGGTCCTCGATGATCGCTGCGGCTCGTTGCTCATGCGCCGGATTGCGTGTCGCGAACTGCGCAGCGACGGCAAATGCGCTTACATTGGCAGCCTCGCCTTGCAGAAAATCCTTAAGCTTCTCTTCATCCAATATCGCGGCCTCGGACCCCGCGTGGTCATGCCCGCCGCTGCACAACAACACCGGATCGCCTTTCAAGGCCTCTCGCAAGCCATGCGCTTCAAGATCCCGTTCCCGAAAACCAATGTAGACCAGGCCAACGCGTCCGCCCTGACCTTCGACCAGCGCGTTTGTTGCCAATGTCGTAGACAAAGACGCCATTGACACGTTCGACGGCTCGACCTTCGCCTCTTCCAGTACTGCCTCGACAGCACGTCCTATCCCCACTGCCAGATCATGCCGCGTTGTCAGAGACTTAGCAGAGGCGATCACATGCTCTTCGTCGCGTATCAGCACCGCATCGGTGTATGTTCCGCCGGTATCAACCCCAAGTAAAAGCGACATGGCACCCTCTTTGTTCACTGCATGCGATGTAGCAAAGCGTCATTTAACATCCAGCCTGTCCGCGGCATCAATCTGCCAATCGCGTCACCGCCCAGCGCGCGGCGTCAGCCACGGATCCGTCCGCGTCGTGGGTCAACCCGGCGGCCACGTCGCGCAAAGACCGATCCGCAGAATTACCAATGGCATAAAGAACGTTGCGCACGAAGCGCGCGCGACCGATGCGCTTGACCGCCGAGCCTGAGAACAAGCTTCGGAATTCTGCATCTTCCAGACGTGCGAGATCGGCCAGTCTGGGCGCTACCAACTCGGGACGCGCCGACAGCCGGACGTCTTTTGCCTCCACGGCGTATTTGTTCCAGGGGCACACGGCAAGGCAATCGTCGCACCCGTAAATGCGGTTGCCGATCAACGCGCGCAGGTCTTCAGGAACGGGGCCTTTGTGCTCTATCGTGAGGTAGGAAATACAGCGGCGCGCATCAAGCTGGTAGGGCGCCGGGAAGGCGTCAGTCGGGCAAATGTCCAGACACGCCCGGCAAGATCCGCAATGGTCCGTTTCTGGTTCATCCGGCGCGAGGTCGACCGTCGTGAACACGGAACCAATGAATGCCCAGTTGCCCCAGTCGCGGCTCAACAAATTGGTATGTTTGCCCTGCCACCCCAGACCTGCGGCTTGTCCCAGCGCCTTTTCGGGCACGGGAGCGGTATCCACAAAGACTTTCACTTCAGGATCAGACCCGGCGGCTTCAGCCATCAGCCAACGCGCAATGCGTTTAAGGCGCTTTTTGACGACGTCATGATAATCCCGCCCCTGCGCATAAACGGAAATCGCCCCCCGATCCGGTTGGTCCAAAACCGCCAGAGGGTCGTGTTCCGGCCTGTAGCTTTCTGCCAGCATTATTACGGACCGCGCTTCTGGCCAAAGTGCGGCTGGATTGCCCCGCCAGTGCATACGATCGGACATCCAGCTCATCTGCCCGTGGTATCCGGCGGCCACAAACGCCTGCAAACGTTCTGCAACTTGCGGAACAGCGTTCGGCCGGCAAATCCGGCACGCTACGAAACCGGCGGACTCGGCCTCTGACACCAGGCGCTCTTTCAGGTCGGCCATGAGGTCTCTGACCACGGAACATCCTCGGAGCAGTACAAGAGCCCGGACCATCCACCCATCAGGTCAAAAATCCAGATCGTTGTAATGCTTGGGCGGTGGAAAGCCCGACACCTGATCCGCAAGGATAGATCGGAACGCGGGCCGCGATTTGATCTTCGCATACCAGTCCTTCACCACATCCGAACGGTTCCAATCCACGTCTGATATATAATCCAGCGCGCTCAAATGCGCGGCCGCGGCGAAATCCGCGAGCGTCATGACATCGCCGGCCAGCCAGCGACGGTGATCAAGAAGCCACGCCATGTAATCCAGATGATACTTGACCGCCTTGGCGCCCGATTTGACATTGGTGCTGTCGGGATACCCTTGCTTCATCACCTTTTTATTCACCCGCTCGTAAAGCAACTTCGACGTGACCTCGTGGTGAAACTTGTCGTCGAACCAGCCCACCAAACGCCGTGCTTCCTGCCGCGCCACCGGATCTTTCGGCATCAGAGCAGGGTCTGGGCGCGTCTCCTCGATGTATTCACAAATCGACGCACTTTCGGCCATCACGATACCGTCGATCTTGAGTACAGGAACCTTGCCCGCCGGATTGCGGCGCATGAAATCCGGGTCTTCTTCCCAGTAGCGTTCCTCAACCAGTTCGACCTCGACTTTCTTCTCGGCAAGGCTCAGACGAACCTTG
>JBGCFK010000121.1:0-5267 GCA_045106875.1 Paracoccaceae bacterium
AAAAGCTGGCGCAAACTGCGAGGCTTCGCCCATCTCGCCGACGTCATTCAAGGCGTCGATTTCGTCAACGGCATCAAGCCATCAAACACAAACCAAGCCGCCGCATGATCATCGCTTGGGCACCAGACTCGACAATAGCTCGTTCGCTGAGCCTTTGAGTTACAACCGTCAAAGTGGTTATCGAACCGCCAAAACCACCTTTCCCTTCAAGGTGTTAGCGGGAATCTCAACACAAAAGTGCGAAATGGTGGGGGACCCTGGAATCGAACCAGGCATGGGTCGCCCCGGCGGAGTTACAGTCCGCTGCCGCACCTTGCAGCACGTCCCCCATTGCTTGGCGTGCAGCCTTGCAACAGGCGGCTGAAATAAGGCGTTCGATACAGATCTGTCAACAGGGAAACCTGAGTTGTTCAGAGCGATTTACGAAAGAACACCCGGTCGAAGCCTTTTTGGCGTGCACGCCCTACTTCTAAATATCCAAGCGCAGAATAGAGCGCCAGATTGTTCGTCATCTTTGCATCGGTATAGAGTTCAACGGCTTCAGCTTTGTCTTGCCGTGCAAGCGTCTCGACAAATGCGATCAGGGCTTTGCCGACGCCCTGTCTGTGATGGGCGTCGGCAATATTCTCCAGCATCCACGCTGCCCCTTGCGCATACGCAACGATGTAGCCAATGGCTGCGTCACCAATTTCTGCGACCCAAAGCTGATCTTGATCCGCCCCTTCTCGAAAGTCCTGATCCATCGGCATGGGCCGCCTGCCGATATCGGCGAGGTATGGTGGGTAGGCTTCCTCTGCGATCAACTGACAGCGGGGCGCATCGGCATGGTCGGCTTTGCGTATCGACATCATGAAACTTCATTGGCTCCTGCGCGACTCTTGTTGTTGGTTCCGGTAGCGCAACCTGAACTTACACGCTAAGCAGCGATCATGTCCCAACGACCTTCAAGCAAGCCAAAATGGGCTATCGAACGCGACAAGGCACGCCGTGCTGGGCCGGAGCCAGTCTGGTTGTTCGGCCTGCATGCCGTGCGCGATGCACTCACGAATCCAGATCGCGAGCGGCGTCGCCTGATTGTCACGCACAACGCTGCCGATCGGCTGGGCGATGCGATTGCTGCGGGTGGGCTTGAGCCGGAGATGGTCGACGCCCGCAGATTCAATGCGCCTCTGGATCCGCAATCCGTGCATCAGGGCGCTGCGATGGAAGTCATGCCTCTGGACTGGGGCGACGTCTCGGAACGCTGTGCGCCAAGGGTGAACCAACCCATACCGCTGGTCGTCTTGCTGGACCGCGTGACGGATCCGCACAATGTGGGTGCGATACTGCGCTCTGCAGAGGTATTTGGTGCAACAGCGGTTATTGCGCCGCGCCATCACACTGCGCCCGAGACGGGGGCCCTCGCCAAGGCGGCGTCTGGCGCACTGGAACGGCAACCCTATCTGCGGGTGCGCAACCTCGGTGACAGCATGCAGATGCTTATCGAGATGGGCTACGCGCTGATCGGCCTGGACGGTGAAGGGGAGCAGGAGTTGGCACCCGCAATTGCTAGCGTGCGCCCTGCGCCTTTGGGAATCGTTCTTGGAGCCGAAGGGCCCGGATTGAGGGCACGGACGCGAGAGCTTTGCACAATGCTGGCGCGAATCGGTCCGGCACGCGATTTTGCATCTCTGAACGTTTCCAATGCTGCAGCTGTCGCTCTGTTCGCTGCGAGCCAAAAGCTGTAAATATTTTATTTGTTTAAAAACATATACTTAACGCGCCATCACTCACGAAATTGCGACAGAGGGTTACAGATTGTAAAGTTTGCGACCATATTGGAGCGGTGGAGGCGAGCCCTGAACGAACTCGTCTCATCTTTCACTGTCCCTCGTTCCGACTTTATGTCCGCCGGCTTTCTCCCCCAAAGAGCACCGGCGGACCTTTTTTATGCGTAACGCTGTATCGTCGACGGGCATCAAAAGTCGCTCGAAATGCACTGCAAAACATGGCATCAGGATACCATGATGCAGTCAGCTTATTCCGACGCCTACCTGCGCGACGTGCTGGCGCGCGTAAATACGATTGCCGCCGTCGGTGTGTCGCTCAATCCAGTGCGACCCAGTTTTTATGTCAGCCGTTTCATGAGCCTGCGCGGCTACAAGATCATTCCGGTCAACCCGGTCTACAAAGGCCAGACTGCCTTTGGCGAGAAGGTCCGCGCCAGCCTAGGGAAGATCCCGGGCAAATTTGACCCTGTTCACATGGTTGACGTTTTCCGGCGCTCGGAGGAGGCAGGCAAGGTTGTCGATGAGGCGCTTGAGAAATTGATCGATAGGGGCCTGCAAGTGATCTGGCTCCAGATCGGTGTCATCGATAACGCTGCTGCCAAACGCGCCGAGGCCAAGGGTGTCGAGGTCCTGATGGATGTCTGCCCAAAGATGGAATACCAGCGTCTGCACGGCGAATTGAGCTGGGGCGGCTTCAATTCTGGCGTGATCTCTTCCAAAATACGCTAGGCGGAGTTTTGGATCGGGCAACGCTCACATTCCGTCTGTAAATTCCTGAGATCTGCGCTAAAACGCCGTGAAATTACCCGTCAGCCAGAAGGGAACAGGAAATGGCCAATAAGACCTATGGGTTCGATACCCTGCAGATTCATGCGGGCGCGCGCCCGGACCCTGCGACGGGTGCCAGACAAACGCCAATCTACCAGACCACTGCCTACTGCTTCCGTGATGCGGACCACGCTGCAGCTTTGTTCAATCTGCAGGAAGTAGGTTTCATCTACTCCCGGCTGACCAATCCGACAGTCGCGGTTCTGCAGGAGCGGGTCGCAACGCTTGAAGGCGGCGTCGGGGCAGTGTGCTGCTCCTCTGGTCATGCGGCGCAGATCATGGCGCTTTTCCCTCTTATGAGTCCAGGCGACAACATCGTCGTCTCGAACCGGCTCTATGGCGGCTCGGTCACTCAGTTCTCTCAGACGATCAAGCGGTTCG
Organism: Paracoccaceae bacterium; assembly: GCA_045106875.1. Taxonomy (GTDB): domain Bacteria; phylum Pseudomonadota; class Alphaproteobacteria; order Rhodobacterales; family Rhodobacteraceae; genus Thermohalobaculum. Next base: position 2,979 of record JBGCFK010000121.1, read on the forward strand.
GATGGGAGGCAAAATTCGTCGATATCGATGACAAAACGGCCATCGAGAAATCCATCAACCGCATGACCAAGGCGATCTTCTGCGAGACCATCGCCAACCCGGGCGGGCATGTCGCTGATCTGCCCAAGCTTGCCAAGATCGCCAACGCCCATGCGATCCCGTTGATTGTCGATAACACCACCGCAACGCCTTACCTCTGCCGCCCGATCGAGCACGGGGCGACTTTGGTCGTGCATTCGCTCACAAAATATCTGACCGGCAATGGCACCGTCACCGGCGGCTGTGTGGTCGATTCCGGTCAATTCGATTGGATCGCGGCCGGCAAGCACCCCAGCATGATCGATCCCGAACCGGCCTATCACGGCCTGAAATTTGCCGACACGTTCGGGCCGCTTGCCTTCACGTTCCACGGGATCGCGGTAGGTTTGCGCGATCTGGGCATGACGCTGAATCCCCAAGCCGCACATTACACGCTGATGGGTATCGAGACATTGTCGTTGCGCATGCAGCGCCATGTCGAGAATGCCGAGAAGATCGCCAAGAAGCTGGAGAACCACAAGCTGGTCAAAGCAGTCACATATGCGGGGCTGAAGTCCTCGCCATCTGCCAAGACTGCCAAGAAGGTAGTCCCGCACGGCGCAGGCGCCCTGTTCACCATCCAACTGAAGGGCGGGTACGATGCCTGTGTGAAGTTCATCAATGCCCTCGAAATTTTCTCTCATGTAGCCAATCTTGGGGATACACGGTCTCTGGCTATTCACTCGGCATCCACGACCCACAGGCAATTGAGCGATGCGCAGCGCAAGGCGGCTGGTGCCGACAATGACGTGGTACGACTTTCCATCGGTATCGAGGATGCGGACGACCTTCTGGCCGATCTCGATCAAGCATTGAACGCGGCGCACAGCAAGTAAACGGTGATCGGAGGGCAAGCCCTCCGATCATTCCCTTGTCTCGCTTCCTTGCCTTCGGCGCGGCGCTCGGATTGGCGCCCAGTCGTCAGCTTAGATTCTGAGGATCTGATGTCACTTTCGGACTTCGATTTTGATCTGCCTGAGGATCTGATCGCACTACGTCCTCTTCGGCCACGCCCTGCGTCGCGCATGCTGGTTGCCGATAGCAACGGAGAGCACGAAACCCATGTCTCCGATCTGCCCAATTGGCTCCTTCCCGGTGATATGCTGGTCTTCAACGACACCCGCGTCATCCCCGCCCGTTTGTTCGGAACGCGGTATCGGGAGACACCCGATGGCTCCGGGGTAGCAAAGATCGAGCTGACGCTGACTCGCCGCGAAGGGCTCGGTGAATGGACAGCGTTGGCCCGCCCGGCCAAGCGTCTGTCTCCGGGTGATCGGGTGCAGTTCGAGGGATTGGCCGCCGAAATCACCAATAAAGATGGTGGCGAAGTGCGACTGGCCTTTGATCGTGAGGACGCAGATCTTGATGTCGCCATTGCCAAAGCTGGTGTCATGCCCTTGCCGCCCTACATCGCGCAGCGCCGTGCAGCAGACACCCAGGACAATGCCGACTACCAGACCGTGTTTGCCGAGAAACCCGGTGCCGTTGCTGCGCCCACAGCAAGCCTTCACTTCGACGAGGGATTGTTGGCGCAGTTGGCTGAACGCGGCATCCTGTCCACACGGCTGACCCTCCATGTGGGCGCTGGCACATTTCTACCTGTCAAGGTCGATGATCCGGACGATCATAAAATGCATGCCGAGTGGGGTGAGATCACGCCAGCTTCGGCCGAGGCGATGAATGCCGCGCGGAACGCCGGCGGAAGGTTGATCGCCGCGGGCACGACCGCGTTGCGCCTGCTGGAAAGTGCAGTGGACGCGAAAGGTCACATAAAGCCGTGGAAAGGGGAGACCGACATCTTCATCCGACCAGGCCGTGAATTCCGTGCAGTGGATGGGCTGATGACAAACTTTCACCTGCCAAAATCTACGCTCTTCATGCTGGTCTCGGCCTTGATGGGAACCGACCGCATGCAGCGGATCTATGCGCATGCTATCCTGAACCGCTACCGGTTTTATTCCTACGGTGACAGCTCGCTGTTGCTGCCCGGCTGAACGCCTTCAAAGGGTGCAAAGAACGCCTTCGGTGCATCGCGCCGCGAGTGAGGCATTGAAGCCCGCGCAAGGTGGACGCGGCGCCTTGAGCCAACTACGTCGGATCGCGACATGGCCGTGCCGCTCCCGGACGCGCGACGCACTACCCTCACCCGCATAGTGGTCTTCTTGAGTCGCCTGCAAAGGAGTGCCCGCGATGCTCACTGCCATTCGCAAT
>JBGCFK010000122.1:0-6700 GCA_045106875.1 Paracoccaceae bacterium
TTGGATGAGATTGCGCGCGCAAGGGCGGATCATATGCTCTCGTTCGGCGCCATGGTCTGGCCGCACATGCTGGCTCGCGCGATGCTGACCGAACAGATCTATCGTGCCACCGCGATCCTGGCAGGCACGCCTTATCACCGGAACTGAGCTTGCAGCCGTAAGGTCCAGTGGATACATCCTCCCCAACGCCGACAGAAGCGGAGAGCGGAATGAGTCTGAAGCCAGTGGTGCTGTGCATTCTCGACGGTTGGGGACTCCGCGACGACGTCGACGGGAATGCGCCGTTGCAGGCTCATACGCCCCATTTCGACCGATTGCTGGAAACCTGCCCGCATGCTCGGCTCACCGCTCATGGCGAGGATGTCGGCCTGCCACCAGGGCAAATGGGAAACTCCGAGGTTGGGCATACCAATATCGGCGCAGGCCGGGTCGTGTGGATGGATCTGCCCAAGATCAACAACGCGATCGAGGATGGCAGTTTTTTCCGGAACGGGGAACTCATGCAGTTCATGGCCAAGATGAAAGCATCGGGCGGAACGGCACATCTGATCGGGCTGGTCAGCCCAGGCGGCGTGCACTCGCACCAGCGCCACATAGCAGCGCTCGCCATGGTGCTTTCGAAGACAGGCATCCCGGTTGCCATTCACGCCTTCATGGACGGACGGGACGTGCCGCCGAAATCGGGGCGGGATGCAATGGAGCAGCTGCTGAAGGACACCGGCGGATTGCCCGGCGTGCGGGTGGCTACAGTGTCAGGACGGTTTTACGCCATGGACCGCGACAATCGCTGGGACCGAGTTGAACGTGCCTTCCGGGTTATGGCCGATGGCGAAGGCACGGCGGCGGCCGGTGCGATCCATGCAATCGAATCTGCCCATGCCGCCGATACGACAGACGAGTTCATCGAGCCCACGGTTATTGGAGAATATCCGGGAATGATGGATGGAGACGGGCTGATCTGCGTGAACTTCAGGGCAGACCGTTCACGCCAAATTCTTGCGGCACTTCTGGATCCGAAGTTTGACGAGTTCGACTCAGGCGCCTCACCTGATTTTTGCGCCACACTCGGCTTGGTAAGCTATTCCAATCATCTAGATCGCTTCATCCCCGCAATGTTTCCGCCTGATGAGATCATCAACACGCTGGGCGAATGGGTTGCTGCTCGGGGGCTGCGTCAGTTGCGGCTGGCAGAGACCGAGAAATACCCTCACGTCACTTTCTTCCTGAACGGCGGCATCGAAGAGCCTGATCCGGGAGAGCATCGTCACATGGCGCCCTCTCCCAAGGTGCGGACATACGATCTGGCCCCCGAAATGTCGGCCGCAGAAGTCACTGAAAAGCTGGTCGCGGGTATCCGCGAGGGCTACGATCTGATTGTGGTAAACTACGCAAATCCGGACATGGTCGGGCACTCGGGCGTGCTTGAGGCGGCCATCGCAGCCTGCGAGGCCGTGGATACCGGGCTTGGCGCTGCACTGGCCGCTCTGGAAGAGACAAGCGGGGCGATATTGGTCACGGCCGACCATGGCAACTGTGAAGTCATGTTCGACGCCAATGGCGGGCCTCATACGGCGCACACCCTCAATCCTGTACCGGCAATACTTGCACAATATGGCGACCAGGCCCTGGATTGCGTGCTGGCGGATGGTCGGTTGGCAGACCTTGCGCCTACCCTTCTGCACCTGATGGATGTCGATCAACCTGTCGAGATGACAGGACGGTCTTTGCTGCGGCGCCCCGAATGAAGATACTTGCAGCAGCAATTCTCTGTGCAATAGCCCTATCGGGCACAGCGCTGGCTCAATCGGACGACATGCCAAAGGTCCCTGAGTTGGAACGGACCAAGACCCAGTTGGAGGCTGCGGCCAAGGCTCTGGAGAGAGCGTCCCGCGGCAAGGCAAGGCTCGCGGCACTTGGAAAGGCAGTTGCCTCACATGAATACGCCCTTGCGGTTTACCGCGACGTGCTGCGCAAGATGCGCGGGCGTGAGGGCAGACTGCGCCAAAATCTGGAAGCCGACAGCGACCGGTTGGAAAAGCTGGTTGGTGCGCTGCAATCTCTTGGACAAGCCCCAAGATCAGCAATCATGATGTTCCCCGGTGGTCCTGTGGCTGCGATGCGAGGTGCCGGTATGATGGCTGAGATCTCGCCCCGGCTGGCTGAAGAAGCCGCCGCCCTGCGCACGCAATTGGAAAGCCTCCACCAGGCAAGGGCCGCGCAAGAAGCGACGCGCATAGAGGTACGGGGTACGCTCGCTACGCTTCAGGCTTTGCGCAATCAGACGTCCGAAGCATTGAGGCGACGCCGTCGCAACCAATTGGCATCGCGTGAGGAGTTGAAGCTCCAGGCCGAGGCCGCATCCGAAACCGCACGCAATCTGCGCGAGCTTTCATTGGCGCTGGACGCTGCGGCTGGGCTGGACACGACTGCACTGGTCAGTTTCTCGGACGCACGCGGGTTGATCCCCCTGCCCTTGCAAGGCCAGGTCACGGCAGCGTTCGGAGACGCGGACCCGCAGGGCCGCCCGGGCTTCGGTTTGACCGTGGAAGCACCGGCCTATGCTGAGATCTCCGCTCCGTGGGATGGAACAATCCGATACGCCGGACCGCTGATCGATTATGGTGAAGTCGTGATACTTGAACCGGAGGCAGGAACCCTCGTTGTGCTCGCAGGATTGGCCCGAACCGAACGTGCACCGGGCGAAACCGTGCTTGCAGGGGAACGTCTTGGGGACCTTGGGGGCCCAATTCCAACTTCAGATGAATTTTTGCTTGAAGAAACAACCGATCGTGATGAGATCGGTCAGAAGAAGCTCTATATAGAACTGAGGCGAGGTGATGAAGCCGTGGATCCCGCCCAGTGGTTCGATATGACGGAAAAGGAAAGTGGCAAATGAAGCGACAGACATTCTTGGCCCTGATGACGGGTTCGGCACTTGGTGCGGGACTGTCCCTGACCGTCTCAAGCTCGATCGCGCAAAGCAGCGACCCGCGCAACACGTATGAATATCTCGACCTGTTTGGCGAGATCTTCGAGCGGGTGCGCGGATCTTATGTGGAAGAGGTCAACGAGCAGGAACTGATCGAAGCGGCGATTGACGGGATGCTGGCCTCGCTTGACCCGCACTCGGGGTACCTTCCTCCACAGAATTTCGAGGATATGCGAGAGCAAACGAAGGGCGAGTTCGGTGGCCTTGGTATCGAAGTCACCATGGAGAACGGCTTTGTCAAAGTCGTGGCGCCCATCGACGAGACACCCGCGGCCAAGGCCGGACTGGAAGCTGGCGATTTCGTCACGCATATCGACGGCGAGTCGGTCCTTGGGCTGACATTGTCAGAAGCTGTGGACAAGATGCGTGGGCCGATCGGCTCGGACATCGTCATCACAATCAGTCGCGAGGGTTCGGAAGAGCCATTCGACGTGACCATCACGCGCGACACGATCAAGATCCGCGCTGTGCGCGCCCGCGCCGAGGGCAATGTTGCAGTTCTGCGGATCACCACGTTCAACGAACAGACCTATGACAACCTCGAAACCGCTATCTCGGACATGCGCGAGGAAATCGGCGAAGATAATCTCCAGGGCTACGTTGTCGATCTGCGCAACAATCCGGGCGGTCTGCTGAGCCAGGCGATCGCAGTGTCGGATGCGTTCCTCGAAACCGGCGAAATCGTATCCACTCGTGGCCGCGATCTGGAAGAAGCCGACCGCGTAAACGCACGCGCGGGCGATCTGACAGATGGCAAACCGATCGTGCTGCTGATCAACGAGGGGTCCGCATCGGCCTCCGAGATCGTTGCGGGCGCGTTGCAGGATCAGCGCCGCGCGATCGTTCTCGGCGCCAAAAGCTTCGGCAAGGGTTCGGTACAGACCGTCATGCGACTAGGCGACAAAGGCGCTATGAAGCTGACGACCGCGCGTTACTTCACCCCATCTGGCCGCTCGATTCAGGCGCTGGGAATCGAACCGGACATACTGGTTGAAGAACGCCGGGTGACCGATGCCGACGAAGCCGCCAACCGTCCCAGCCGGTCCGAGGCAGAATTGCGTGGCAGCCTGCAAAATGAGCTGAGCGAAGAGGAACAGCGCCAGCTCGACGACGAACGCAGCCGACACGAGAAAACAGCGGAGCTAAGGTCGGAGGACTTCCAGATGGCATATGCTCTCGACCTTTTGGCCGGGCTTGCCATCTACGACAAAGACAAGAACTGAGCCTGCACCAGTGACGGCTCAACTTTCGTCCGACGATATTGCGCAGCTCCCGTATCGGCCCTGCGTGGGATTGATGGTGCTGAACCCGGCGGGGATGATCTTCGCCGGGCAGCGCCTTGATAATTCGATGGACGCCTGGCAGATGCCCCAAGGTGGGATAGAGACGGGGGAAACTCCGGTTCAGGCTGCGTTACGGGAACTTCGGGAAGAGACCGGAATCGACCCGGCTGAAGTGGAGGTGCTGCGCGAAAGCGAGGACTGGCATCGCTATGACCTGCCCTACTCACTGATCCCCAAACTTTGGTCTGGGCGTTATCGCGGGCAGGAACAGCGCTGGTTCGCTCTTCGGTACCGGGGAGCCGACTCGAACATCAACATCGCGACCGAAGATCCCGAGTTCCGGACATGGGCGTGGATCCCAGCGGACACTTTGATTGACAAAATCGTACCATTCAAACGCGACACCTACAGCTCGGTGTTTGCCGAATTTTGCGATCTGATTTCAGCCTCGGAATAGAACGATCAGACGTCCCAAAGTGGTTCTGCGGCGACGGTCCCCTGCCCGAAGGCGGTCCAGTTCAGCTGCAGGCGACCAATGCGTGTATCACTCCAAGTGTGCGCAACGGCAGTGAAACCACCGCGCGAGACGTCCTCTGTTGTCAGTTCCAAACGCAGATTCCGACCACTATCGGCGTCAATCATTGCAAGGGACAACTGCACAACAGGCGGCAATACAAACGATGTGGGGAAGCGTACCGCCGCCCGCGCCCAACGCTTGCCGGTACCGCGCCACATTGGACCTTCGCTCTCGATATGATCGAAGATCGACGCAACGCCATTGATGACCGCGAATTGAACTGGATTAAAAGTGTTCATTGAATAGCACCCTAGCACACCCAAAAAAACTCACATGTGGAAAAACAGCTTAAGCTTGCCACATTCATCGACATGCTCAATAACTTTTGACAGATTCACATGAATTTACTGCTTGGAGTGTACTCCGGGCACGTCGGCACACCCCAGGGGCGAGTGCCGGATGCGTAACCTCTATTCTTTCAGCGCAATGAAATCATTCAGCCGCTGCTGCGCAGCTTGTTGACGATCTTCACCGGCGTCTTCCAGCGCTTTTTCGGCAACCGCAATCTGCGCGTCAAGGAACTCGGCATCCGCCGCATCGCCTTCCACTGCCAGTTCGGCGAGCACCGACACGGTATCGTCTGAGATCTCAGCAAAACCGCCGGTTACGAAATACTTGTCCTCAGCCACGCCGTTTCGAACGACCACAAAACCCGGACGCAGGGTTGTCAGGAAGGGAGCGTGACTGGCCATGGCAGTCAGATCCCCGTCCATACCAGGAATAGTGATCGCCTCAGCTTCCGCAGAGGCGAGCTTCTTCTCAGGGCTCACCAGTTCAAAGGTCAGCATATCGGCCATGGCCGTGTCTCCTTACCGGTGTTGAAGCGCTTACGCTGCGTCCGCTGCCATCTTCTGGGCTTTCGCCACGGCCTCATCGATGTCGCCAACCATGTAGAACGCGTTCTCGGGCAGGTGATCATATTCACCCGCGACCACGGCCTTGAAGGAAGCGATGGTCTTCTCCAGTGGAACCTGAATACCAGGGAACCCGGTGAACACCTGTGCCACATCGAATGGCTGCGACAGGAAGCGCTGGATCTTGCGCGCACGTGACACGGCCAGCTTGTCCTCTTCAGACAGCTCGTCCATGCCAAGGATCGCGATGATGTCCTGAAGCTGCTTGTAACGCTGCAGAACGTTCTGGACGTCACGCGCGACCTGATAGTGCTCCTCACCGATGATGGCGGGGTCCATCAGACGCGACGTGGAGTCGAGTGGATCCACGGCGGGGTAGATGCCCAGCTCCGAGATCGCACGTGACAGCACGGTTGTTGCATCCAGGTGGGCGAACGAGGTGGCAGGCGCAGGGTCGGTCAAGTCATCCGCAGGCACGTAGATGGCCTGCACCGATGTGATCGAACCGGCTTTGGTCGACGTGATACGCTCCTGAAGCGCGCCCATATCGGTCGCCAATGTCGGCTGATAGCCCACAGCAGAAGGAATACGACCCAAAAGCGCCGACACTTCAGAACCCGCCTGCGTAAAGCGGAAGATGTTGTCCACGAAGAACAGCACGTCAGTTCCGGACTGATCGCGGAACTGCTCGGCCAGTGTCAGACCGGTCAAAGCAACACGCGCACGCGCTCCTGGAGGCTCGTTCATCTGACCATAAACCAGCGCCACCTTCGACTCTTCGAGGTTGTCTGGTTTTATCACCGACCCTTCAATCATCTCGTGATAGAGATCGTTGCCCTCACGCGTGCGCTCGCCGACACCCGCAAACACCGAGAAGCCCGAGTGCACTTTGGCGATGTTGTTGATCAGTTCCATGATCAGAACAGTCTTGCCCACGCCCGCACCACCGAAGAGGCCGATCTTGCCACCCTTCGAATAAGGCGCCAGCAAGTCCACG
>JBGCFK010000123.1:0-3213 GCA_045106875.1 Paracoccaceae bacterium
GCATTGAAGGCCTGCTCGCTCCAATGCCCCGGCTCTTCGCAATTATCCAGTAGGTAATTCGGCAAAAACCTGAGCAAAAACAGGGGCAAAGCGTTGACGTTCCCAATTTCGCGTGAGACCGTGCACAGGGATAGAGGTAAAAGAATCACACAAGACTTGCCGTGGGGTCGGGGGAAATATGATTAAGTCCGAGCTGATCCAGCTGATTGCGGAAGAAAACCCGCATCTGTTTCAGAGGGACGTCGAACGTATCGTCTCGACAGTTTTCGAAGAGATCACAGCTGCGTTGTCTCGCGGTGACAGGGTCGAGCTTAGAGGGTTCGGCGCGTTCTCAGTCAAAAGTCGGGATGGCCGTGTGGGGCGCAATCCGCGCACCGGCGATCAGGTAGAAGTGCCGCCAAAGACCGTGCCGTTCTTCAAGACCGGCAAGGAATTGCGGGAACGGATGAACACGGAGTGATCCGGCATAGCCCGGCCCTCCGAAAGGAGATGAGATGCGGACCATTCGCTCTGTCATAGCAATTTTGCTTCTGATCGCGGTCGCCATCATCATGGCAGCCAATATGACGCCCGTTGATCTGCACTTGATCCCGGAACGCTTTGCACCGGGCCTGCCGACGCTCAAGTCCGTGCCCGTGGCTCTGGTCATCGTGCTGGCGCTTTTGGCCGGTATCCTGATCGGGTTCCTGATGGAGTTCGCCCGCGAGACCAAGCACCGACGGCGCCTCGACCAGAAACGCCGCGAGGTTGCATCCTTGCGGGACAAGAATGCTGAGCTGTCCAGCAAGCTGGAAGACGAGGGTGACGAGATCGCGGCAATCCGCGGTTAAGCCTGCTTGCCAGTTATGCCAAGCCGCCCTATCAGGCGGCCATGGTTCTTCATGGCGAAACCCGAGTAAAGATGTGTGGGATGACGACGCCCGAGCAAGCGGAGTGGGCCTCTGCTGCCGGCGCCGCCTATGTTGGCCTGGTGTTCTTCCCGCCCTCACCTCGTTATGTGACACCAGAGGCCGCACGGGAAATCTCCATGGCTGTGCCTCCGGGCGTCGCGAAGGTCGCACTTCTGGTCGACCCGGACGATACGCTTGTAGACGCTGTGGCATCGCTCCCAATCGACATCTTGCAGCTTCAGGGCGCAGAGACGCCGGACCGTGTGAAAACTGTTCGAGACAGAACCGGACTGCCAATCATCAAGGCTATCGGTCTGAGCACCGCAGAGGATCTGTCCGGCGTGGCCCGCTATGCCAACGTCGTCGACCAAATGCTGATCGACGCGAAACCACCAGCGGGCGGAAAGCTTCCCGGCGGGAATGGGCTTAGTTTTGACTGGACTCTGGTCGCCGGTCGGCGCTGGCCCACACCTTGGATGCTGGCAGGCGGACTGACAGCTGACAATGTGGGCGAGGCCATCAGACGCACAGGTGCGTTGCAGGTCGATCTCTCCTCCGGCATCGAGAGTGCGCCCGGAGTCAAGGACAAAGGCAAGATCAACAAGTTCATGGACGCGGTGCGAGCGGCTTAAAGAGAAAAAGCCAGCTCAGCCCAGCAGCTGCCCCAACAGCCGGGCAATGTCGCTCTCCAATGGAAACGACAACGTGCCCATCACACCAAAGCCAAGCAGCGGCGGCAGAACGTAAAACCGCAGCATGTAGAAGAACCACGCCGCAAAAAGCGGGACAAGCGGTGCCACCAGAAATCCTGGTGTGATCGGCCGGAACACCCGCAAAACCGGGTCCGTCGCCTTCACGATGATCCGCATGAACGCCCAGTCACTGTCATCGGGCAGGAACAGGCTCAGTGCCGCCCGCCCGATCAGCGTCCACATCACCGCACCCAGCACATAGTCGAGCGCGAGCACCCATAGGGGTAGATCTGCGGTCATGCGCCTCTAGTGCGTCTGATCAAGGATCGCTCGTCCCGAGGGCAATCTCACCTCATCGACCATGGCTTGCGTCTCGGCATCAGGCGCTTCGGTCATCAGGCTGACCACCACCATGGCAATCAAACTGACTGGCATCCCGATCATCCCGAACCTGAGACCATCAAGACCGTACCAAGGCTCCATACCACCACCCACGATCATATAGAGGTACAGGGACCCTGCACCAAACCCACAGATCATGCCGGCAATGGCTCCGGGCCGGTTGGCACGTTTCCACCAGACGCCCAGCACCAGCGGGAAGAACAGCCCCGAGCAGGCAAAACAGAACGCCCACGCCACTGCCCCGAGGATCCCGGTCAATTGCAGCGACGCTACCAAGGCCGCGGCGCAGCCGATAATGATCAGCAAAACTCGAGCGACCAGCAAGCGTACCCGCGTATCTGCCTTTGGATTGATGATCTTGTAGTAGAGATCGTGGCTGATCGCGTTGGCGATCGCCAGAAGCAACCCATCCGCCGTGGACATCGCAGCGGCCATTCCGCCGGCCGCCACAAGACCCGAGATCACGTAAGGTAGCCCCGCGATCTCTGGCGTCGCCAGCACCACGATCCCCGTGCGCATGAAGAACTCGTTGATCTGAACGATCCCATCACCGTTCGAGTCGCTCACCATCAGGAAGCCGACCTCAGACCATTTCTGGATCCAGTCGAGCGCCATCACAGCCTCGACCGACTTGCCGATAATTGCCGTTGGCAGTTCCGGATCCAGCAATTGCAGCTTGGTCAATGTCGCCAATGCAGGCGCGGTGAAATAGAGCAGGAAGATGAACAGCAGCGACCACGCCACCGATTTTCGCGCATCCCGCACCGAAGGCGTCGTGAAATAGCGCATCAGGATATGCGGCAGCGAGGCTGTCCCCGCCATCATGCAAAGCGCCAGAGTGAAAAATTTCCACGATTCCATACCGTCCCATGCGCCCGGCTCGTTGGTCGGTACGGTCAGCGCCTTCAATCCGGCAAAGCTTTCTGTCGGAGCGGTGCCAACACCCAGCATCGGCTCCAGCTCGGCAATCCGCTGCACGGCCTCGCCATAGGTGAAATGCGGGAACAGGCCAAAGCCCTGCACGTTCGACATCCAGATCACCGGCACGAGATAGGCGATGATCAGCACGATATACTGCGCCACCTGGGTCCAGGTTACCGCACGCATACCGCCCAGCATCGAGCACATCAGGATGCCCAAAAGCCCAAACCAGACACCCAGCTCAAACGGAATACCCAGCGCACGCGCCGCCACTGTGCCGGTCGCGTTGATCTGCGCAGTGACGTAGG
>JBGCFK010000124.1:0-15281 GCA_045106875.1 Paracoccaceae bacterium
AGCACGACCACATCTGCGCCCTTGTCGGCCAGACGCGTACAGGCACCCGCCAGCAGAGCGTCCAATTCCGTCTTGTCACCGGGGCGGTAGGCTGAGGGTGCCTCCAATGCCTCCCATCCGGCCTGATCCCTGTCCAGATCACAATGCCCGAGGGTCTCGTAGTAGAGCGGGGTCACATCCGCCCCCATCGACACGTACCCGATACGCCCTCCTATCATCCGAGCCATGGCAACCGAGGCTTCCGACATTCCCACGACCGGAATGGACAAGGCCTCGCGGAGCGCATCGCGCGCCGTATCGAACGAGACCGCCAGCATGATCGCGTCCACATCCGGGTTGTTGGCTGCAGCATCCACGACACCATGTGTCGCGACCGCATGGTCTAGCCTCGTCTTGATGACGGCGGGACCGAAAGCGGCGGTTGCATCAATAACCTCGGCATTGTCGCCCAGGGTTGCCCGCATTTCGTCTCCCACAGTCTGGGTGACATATTCGGTCGTGTTCGCGTTCAGGCACAAGATCCGCATCAGAATGGCTTTCCTGGAAGATCGCGTGTCAAATGCACGCCATTGCGGGTTTCGTCGACCAGAAGGCCATCCCGTACCACCACACGTCCGCGAAGTATTGTGGTAACGGGCCAGCCGGTCACTTCAAACCCCTCCCAGGGTGTATAGTCCGAGCCATGATGCAGGATTTCCTGTCGGATCGTTTCGTGTCGCTTGGGATCCCACAGCACGATATCCGCGTCCGAGCCCACAGCGATTGTGCCCTTCCGTGGATACATCCCATAGAGTTTTGCGTGATTGGTGGCTGTCACGGCCACAAAGCGTGTGAGATCAAGTCGGCCCTTCATGACCCCTTCCGAGAAGAGGACAGGTAGCCGTGTCTCGACGCCGGGAATACCGTTCGGGATATGACGAAAGCTGTCGCGCGCGCCCGCTGTGTCCTTACCCTCGGGGCTGAGGAACAGGAATGGGCAGTGGTCAGAGGAATACAGCTCGAAGTCACCCTGTTCCAACCCGGCCCAGCACGCTTCTTGATTGGCCGTGTCGCGGGGCGGAGGGGAGCATACGTATTTCGCGCCCTCGAACCCGGTGCGGTCCAGATCGTCCGCGGTCAGGGTCAGATATTGCGGACAGGTTTCGGCATGTACGCGGGCGCCTCGGGCGCGGGCACGGCGGATCTCGTCCAGTGCTTCACCGTTCGAGACATGCACAATCGTCAGCGGCACGCCTGCAATCTCGGCGAGGGTAATGGCCCGGTGCGTCGCTTCGCGTTCGACCGGCACAGGGCGGGTCGCAGCATGGAATTGTGGCGCGGTGTTGCCCGCGGCCTCAGCAGTGTCCCGAAGAAAGTCGATGGCGTCCTCGTTCTCGGCATGCACCATGACCATCGCGCCATGACGCTTGGCGACTGCCATGACGTCGAGGATCTCGCGGTCCGTGAGCCGCATCCCCGGATAGGTCATGAAAACCTTGAACGAGGTATGCCCAGCTTCCAGAAGCGCGGGCAGGTCCTGGCCCAGTGTCTGCGCGTCTGTCCGGTTGACGATCAGGTGAAAGCTGACATCGACATGGCAATTGCCCGCAGCCTTGGCGTGGTAGGCATCAACGGCCTGGCGGAGCGTCTGCCCCTCCTTGGGCAGGCAGAATGGCAGAACGGTCGTGTTACCGCCAAACGCTGCCGAGCGCGTGGCGCTTTCGAAGTCATCCGCCATGATCACGTTTGGACCAGAGGGCTGGGCGATGTGCACATGGCTGTCGATCCCGCCGGGCAGGGCGTAAAGGCCCGCGGCATCGATCACGTCGACAGCGTCACCCAGATCCAGACCAAGCGTTGCGATCTTGCCGTCGCGGATCCCTATATCCGCGCGTGTGACGTCAGCAGCCGTGGCGACCTCGCTACCCTTGATGATCAGGTCGTAGCTCATGTTGGCTCCTTCCGGGTCCATTCCGGCAGACCGGATGCTGCGCGCCAGCATTCGGCGATCTGACGGCGTGAAGCCATCCATGCTCCACCTTTTGCAGTCATATGCGCAAGCACGGCTTCCAGACCGCCAATGCGGGCAGGTCGTCCGATGGTGCGCAGATGCAGGCCGATGGACATCATCCGTGCCTCTGCCCGACCTTCCTCCCACAACCGGTCGAAGGCGGCGATACAATAGCGCGAGAAGTCCTCGGCATGCACGAACGCACCGCCCGGGCGAAACCGCATGTCGTTCGTGTCGAAGGCATAGGGCAGGACCACGTGGTCGGTGTCGCCGTGGCGCTCGATCCGGGGAATGTCGTCGTCATAGGCGTCCGAGTCATAGAGAAAGCCGCCATGTTCCAGCAGCAAGCGACGGGTGTTTGCGCTTGAGGCGGACCGCGTGTGCCAGCCCACAGGTGCATGGCCGGTGATGCGGCTCAGTTCGGCATGGGTTTTCGCGATGGTCTCGCGCTCGGTCGCCTCGTCCATGTAGGAATGGGTCTCCCATAGCCAGCCATGACAGCCGACCTCGTGCCCCCGGGCGATGATGTCCTGCATCAGCCAAGGTGTCCTGACCGCCGCGCGCCCGCAGGTTGAGAACGTCGCCACTGCGCCTGCCTGGTCCAATGCGTCCACGATCCGTCGATAACCCGCGCGGGGGCCGTAGCCGTAGTGGCTTTCCATGCAGGGATCTACCGAGCCACGCACTTCCTCGGCGGCTTCATAGACGCTTTCATTCACGGGATCGCCATCGCCGATGGAACGCTCGGCACCTTCCTCCACATTCACCACGAATGAGACGGCCACGCGCGCGGCATTTGGCCAGGGCGGCGGCGGTGCGCCATCCCAATAGCCCCGCAGGTCTCGCCTGTCGTCCTGCATCGCCCCTCCGTCGTCCAGCACGGAGGCATCATCAGTGATAAGTCCAAGAATTCAACAGTAATTCTGAAGTGCCGTAAAACTGTGCACAGATATATCGATTCATAGGCAAAACCTGCATACGAATCGCTGGACAGTCGCTCTGCACCAACTCAGGGTTATCGCTACACGTGCGAAGATGCGGCTGACAGGAGATACGATATGCGGACGAATTGGATAAAGCGTGCCACTGGTGCTGCGCTTGTGACATTGGCCTTTGGTGCACAAAGCGCGGTGGCGGAAAATTGGATCATGGCTTCCGGCTATCCGGATGACAACTTCCACACCAAAAACATCAAGATGCTGATCGATGAGATTGCTGCCAACTCCGATCTGACCATCGATCTGCAATCGAACGATACGCTGATCAAGCTGGATGCCATCAAGACGGCGGTCCAACGAGGCCAGGTTCCCATCGGCGAAATCCGGCTGGGCGTCTATGGCAACGAAGACCCGATGTATATTCTTGCAGGTCTGCCGTTCATTGCATCGACCTATGCCGAGGCATGGCTGCTGAAGGATCTTCAGAAGGGCTATTTCGACGAAAAGTTCGCCGAGGTCGGGTTGAAAGCTCTCTATTACTCGCCATGGCCGGGGCAGGGGTTCTACACCAAGGCACCCGTAACCGGGCTTGCGGACTTTGCGGACAAGAAGCTGCGTATTTATTCGACTGCGACACAGCAGATGGGCGAGATGCTTGGCTTCCAGGCGACGATCCTGCCCTTTGCCGAAATCCCTCAGGCGTTTTCGACCGGCTTGATCGAGGCGCTGTTCACTTCGCCGCAGACAGGTATCGACATCCAGGCCTGGGACAACACGTCCGACTTCACCTATGCGGGCGCCATCTTCTCCAAGAACGCCGTGGTCGTGAGCAAGGCCATGTTCGACGCGCTCTCGCCTGAGACGCAAGCCGCTGTTCTTGCAGCTGCGGATGCTGCAGAGCTGCGCGCCTGGGAACTGAGCGCTGCCACGACGGAGGCACAGATCAAGACGCTCACCGAGAACGGCATGAACGCGTCCGATGCCCCTGGCGAGGTTATCGAGAAGATGGTCGAGATCGGCGGCGCAATGATGGACGAGTGGCGCAAGACGGCCAGCCCGGAAGCCGTGGCGGTTCTGGATCGCTATCTCGCGCTTCGTTGATCCACGGCAGGGCGAACCAGAGCGATCCTGATTCAATGCGCCGCGCGCTGGACAGCCTTTACACTGGGGCCGGGGTACTCTCCGGCCTCTTCCTCGTAGGCATCGCCGTCACAATCATTGCGCAGGTGGTGGCACGGTTTGTCGGCCTGACGATCGACTCAACCGAGACAGCCGGATTCTGCCTTGCCGCCTCGACCTTCCTTGGCCTCGCCTACACCCTGCGCCGCGGTGGCCACATCCGCGTGACACTGGCCATTCGCAACGCCGGTCCCGCCTTGCGTAGATGGATCGAGATCTGGTGTCTCGCCGTCTCGGCTGCGTCCGTCGCCTATTTTCTGTGGTGGTCCGTGGACCTGGTCTGGTTTTCCTGGAAGTTCAACGAGATTTCGCCAGGCCTGCTGGCGATCCCGTTCTGGATCCCCCGCATGGCCATGGCGGTGGGTGCGCTGATCCTTCTGATCGCGTTGGTCGACGATCTGGTCTGCGTGATCCGGGGACGCGACAAACCCAGTTACGAGGAAAACGCCGAGACCATTCTGCCTGCTGACGAGGCACCTGTGAAATGAGTGACCCCGGCACCATAGCGATCATCCTTTTCGCGGTCATGGGGCTGCTTCTGGCCAGCGGCATCTGGGTCGCCGTCAGCCTGACGATCGTGGGGTTTGTCGCGCTTTTCTTCTTCTCGCCTGCACCTGCGGGATCCCTGCTGGCCAGCACGGTATGGGATGCAAGCTGGAACTGGGCGCTAACCGCCTTGCCGCTGTTCATCTGGATGGGTGAGATTCTGTTCCGCACACGGCTCTCCGAGGACATGTTCCGTGGCCTCTCTCCAGTCGTAGGCCGCCTTCCGGGTGGATTGCTGCACGTCAACATTCTGGGTTGCGGCGTCATGGCCGCCGTCGCGGGATCTTCCGCCGTCACATGCGCTACGATCGGGCGGATGAGCGTGCCCGAGCTGAAGCGCCGAGGCTATGACGAGCAACTGACCATCGGGACGCTCGCAGGCTCAGGCACGCTGGGCCTGCTGATCCCGCCCTCGATCATGTTGATCGTTTACGGTGTCGTCGCGCAGGTCTCGATCAGCCGGCTGTTCATTGCGGGTGTGCTGCCCGGGTTGATGCTGATCCTGTTGTTCATGGGATATGTAGCGATCCGGGCCAAGCTGAATCCTGCACTTGCGCCGCCTTTTACCGAACGCTTGACCCTCGGCGAAAAATTCGCTCGCGCCCGGTTGCTGATCCCCGTGGTGCTGCTGATCTTTGCCGTCATTGGCTCTATCTATGGCGGGTTCGCGACCCCTACCGAAGCTGCAACCATGGGCGTTGTCGGCGCGCTGGTGCTGGCTGCGTGGTCCCGTAGTCTGACCTGGGCATCCTTCACAGAGGCGCTGATGGGTGCGGTCAAAACCTCTACCATGATCGCCTTCATTCTGGCGGGCGCCGCGTTCCTGTCCATTGCTATGGGGTTTACAGGCGTGCCCCGCGTGATCGCGGGCTACGTCGACAGCTGGGACCTGAACCAGTACCAGTTGCTGGTGGTACTTACGCTGCTCTACATCTTGCTGGGCTGTTTCCTGGACGGCGTTTCGATGATGGTGCTGACGGCGTCCGTCGTGCTGCCCATGGTCAAAGGGGCAGGGATAGACCTGCTTTGGTTTGGCATCTTCACGGTCATCGTAGTTGAAATGGCGCAGATCACTCCGCCCGTTGGCTTCAACCTGTTTGTCCTGCAATCGCTTACCGGGCGAGACATTCTCAGGATCACTGCTGCCTCGGCGCCGTTCTTCTTCCTGATGCTGCTGGGCATCGTGATCATCGTTCTGGTGCCGGGAATCGTGCTTTGGCCGGTCGAGTGGATGGTGAGCCGATAGACGACAAGACCAAGACAATCCAACTGGAGGACCGACCATGACCATTTTGCTGAAACGGACAACCACTGCGCTGGGTGCGCTGGTACTGGCCGCCGCCCTGACCGCACCAGCACCTGCCAAGGCTGAGGATACAATAAACTGTGTCTTTCCGTTCTGGTTCGGGTTCGCGCCGGTTTTTGTGGCGCAGAAAGAGGGTTTCTTTGAAGAAGAAGGCCTCACGGTCAATACTGCGTTCGACAACGACCGGGCGAACGTGTTGCCGGGTCTGGAGACGGGCGATATCGACTGCACCATGCGCACCATCGGCGAGAGCATGGCGCGCCCGCGTACGTCCGAGACAACCGGCACGGTCATCGGTACAATTGACATCTCGATTGGTGCAGACGGTGTTGTTGCAGGTCCGGGAATCGACAAGGTAGAGGATCTGATCGGCAAGACCTTCGCGGGCGAGATCAATCACCCCGGCACCGTGCTCACCCAATTCGCGTTGTCCAAGATGGGCAAGTCGATCAAGGACCTGGACATAAAGCTGATCAACACGGACGACTCCGTTGCGGTGTTCGAAGACGACAGCATCGCTGCGGTTGCGACGTGGGAGCCGATGATGAGCACCATCGTGAAGGGCACGTCCCGCACCGGGTCGAAGGTTCTGCTTTCGTCAGCGGATTACGAAGGCCTGATTACCGACATCATCATCGTGAACACTGAGGACTACATGGCCAACCCCGAAAAATATGCCAAGTTCCTGCGCGGCATCTACCGGGCGATCGATCTCTATGTGGCGGATCCAGACAAGTTCATTGCGCTCTCTGCATCGGAATACAGCGTCCCGGATGCCGAGATGAAGGAGGCGTTGGCTGGCGTGAAGTACACGACCTACGAAGAGACGCTGGAATACATGCCTGCAGATGGCAATGGCAAGTTGAAGGAAGTGCTCGACTCGTTCAACGAGATCAACATGTCGCTGGACCTTCAGGACGCGCCGTTGCCTTATGCGCCTTATGTTGACGCCTCGATTCTGCCCGGCCTGTTTGACGGCAAGAAACGCTAAGCCCGAACAGAGGCCGCTCTGATGCGGCTATTGGGGTTTCGCAGCGCATTGCCCCGACGGACCGAGCTGATGCTTGGGCTGGCGGGGCTTGGGTTCTTCCTGGGTGTGTGGCACCTGACGTCGATCTCTGGATTGACCAAGCCGCAATTTCTGCCAACACCCTGGGCGGTGGTCGAGGCGTTTGGGCGGCTCTTCACCGAGCGTGATTTCGCAACCGATATTGTTATCAGCATTGGCCGCGTCTGGCTGGCCTTCGCACTGTCGGTGGTGGTCGCGTTACCGCTTGGGCTGATGATGTCATCCTACCGTGTGGTCGGTGCGACGCTTGAGCCGTTTGTGGATTTCGTGCGCTATCTGCCCGTGCCTGCGCTGGTTCCCCTGCTGATCATCTGGTTTGGCGTGGGCGAGGGCTCGAAGATCGCCGTGCTGTGGATGGGCACGTTTTTTCAGCTGTTGCTGCTTGTTCAGGACGACACCCGTCGTGTGCCGGGAGAGTTCGTCGAATCCGGTTTCACTCTGGGCGCCAACCAATGGCAGATCATGCGCGATATCATCGTGCCTGCCGCCTTGCCCAATATCGTCGACAACCTTCGGATCACATTGGGATGGTGCTGGACCTATCTGATCCTTGCAGAGATCGTGGCAGCGTCCTCCGGCGTTGGCCATGTCATCTGGTCGCTCCGCCGTTTTGTCAAAACGCCCGAAGTCATGGCAGGCATCATTGCCATAGGCATCATCGGTTTGCTCACGGATCAGGCGTTCCGCTACGCGCACCGACGCTGGTTTCGGTATCAGAGCCGCTGATGGCTTTTCTGTGTATCCGAGATGTGGCCAAGACCTACCATACCGATGGTGTGGCGACCGAGGTGCTGACGCCTCTGTCGCTGGATATTGACCAAGGTGAGATCATCACGTTCCTTGGCCCCTCTGGCTGTGGCAAGACCACGCTTATGCGCATGGTGGGTGGACTGGAGAGCATCGAGACGGGCCTGATCACGCTGGATGGAGCCGAGCTTGGCGCGCCCGACAGGCGCCGCGGTATGGTCTTTCAATCCTATGCTGCGTTCCCCTGGTTGTCCGTGCGCGGAAATATAGGGTTTGGCCTGCGCTACCGGAATGATCTGTCAGCGGCTGAAAAAGCAGAGATCACGGATCATTATCTTGACATGGTTGGGCTTGCGGCCTTCGCAGATACCTACACCAACCGGATTTCGGGTGGCATGCGCCAGCGTGTGGCGATTGCGCGGACGATGGCCGCCGATCCAGATGTCTTGTTGATGGACGAGCCGTTCGGCGCGCTCGATGCCTTGACGCGCGAGCACCTGCAACAGCAACTTCTGCAGATCAATGCCAAGGAAAACAAGACCACGATTTTCGTGACCCATGATGTCGAGGAAGCGATCCTGTTGGCGCACAGGGTCGTCATCTTCTCGGCCCGGCCAGCGCGGATCCTGTCGGTTCTGGATGTAGGTGCGCGCCTTGGCAGTGCGGCCCGTGATCCGCATATCCGGGACAATCCCGAATTCCAGAGGTTTCGCAGTGAAACCCAGGATGTGATCCGCCAGGAATATACCCGCGCCACTGACTTGGAGACTGCCAATGCAGTTTGACTTCTCTGGCAAGAATGTGCTGGTGACGGGCGGCAACAAGGGCCTGGGCCTCGGTGTGGCCGAGGCCTATATCGCTGCCGCTGCAACCGTGACCATTGTGGGTCTGGAGCCAGAAGTGGCGGAGACCGCCGACCGCTTGACGGACAAGCATTGGCAAAAGGTCAGGGGCATCACCTGCGATATCGCGGATCTTGACGCCGTGCAGGACATGGCCGCGCAAGCGGGCCCTACGGACATTCTCATCAACAATGCAGGCCTGGAGCTGATCACGCCCATCGACGATCCGGATCCCGGTGTGGACGCGACCTTCCGCCGGATCACCGAGATCAATGTCATCGGCACGTTCTCCGTTACCCGGGCGTTGCTGCCCAAGATCGCGGATGGCGGGCGTGTCATCAATACAGCGTCGATGTGGGGCAAGACGGCGGTTGCAGAGTTCTCAGCTTATTGTGCCTCCAAGCACGCAGTGATCGGGCTGACCCGGTCGCTGG
Organism: Paracoccaceae bacterium; assembly: GCA_045106875.1. Classification (GTDB taxonomy): domain Bacteria; phylum Pseudomonadota; class Alphaproteobacteria; order Rhodobacterales; family Rhodobacteraceae; genus Thermohalobaculum. Next base: position 9,052 of record JBGCFK010000124.1, read on the forward strand.
CTCAGGAACTGGCGCCACGACGGATATCCGTCAATGCGGTTTGTCCCGGCTGGGTCCGGACCGAGGCATCCATGCGTTCGCTGACCGCCATGTCTGACCGCACGGGACGGCCAGAGGATGACCTGCTGGCCGAGATCACAGGCGCTCAGGCGTTCGATGGGCTGATGGAGCCCAATGACATGGCCGCAATGTACCTGTTCCTGGGTTCGGATGCCGCCGCGAACATCACGGGTCAGTCCTTCACCGTGGACCGGGGCGAGTTGATGCAATGAGCTCTGATCTGAAAAGGCAGCACAGAGAGGTATGTCGTGGCGATCCTTGAAGACGCGTTTCCGCATCGCGAGTATGCGCTGCCCGACGGGGTCGAACGCCATATCGATGCTGCTCCGCAAAGTGCGTATACCGACGCCGACGTACTGGCGGCTGAGATGCGCACGGTGTTCGGGAACGATTGGGCGATGGTCGGGCGTGCCGGGCTGATCCCGCAACCCGGCGACTATTTCTGTGCGATGGTGGGAATGAAGCCGGTCATCGTGATCCGGCAACAAGACGGGTCGATCGCGGCAAGGGGGAACTTCTGCCTGCACCGCTATTCTCGACTGCTGGAAGGCACTGGCAATACCCAGCGGATTGTTTGCCCGTACCATCACTGGACCTATCAGATGAATGGTCAGTTGATTGGAGTGCCTGATCGGATGGGGTTTGAGCGTGCTGCAATTTCTGACCGGACCCTAGAGCCGCTTGCCTGCGATGTCGCGCTGGGGTTCGTTTATGTCAGCGTGCGCCATGATCTCCCGCCGGTGTCGGAACGGCTGTCCGGGCTATCCGCCCTGATTGGGAACTTTGGCCTTGAGAGTTTCGAGGACCGCCATGTGGTGCACGAGGAGGTCTGGGAGGGAAACTGGAAACTGCTGATCGAGAATTTCATCGAAAGCTACCACACGACATATACCCATCCGCTCTCGATTGGGCCGACAAACCCCACGCATCTGGCCGAGTTCGGGCCGCTGGGTGATCCAAACTTTGCAATTCATTCCAACAGTTACCGCGATGAGGACGTGCCAGAGATCTTCAATACGCGCCTGAACGAAGCCGAGAAACGCCGGTTCTACGTTATCTCACTGTTTCCGAACGGATTGGCTGCGTTGGACGCAAACTTCGTCTGGTGGATGGCAGTTGAGCCCTTGGGCACCGGTCGCACGAACGCGCGTTGGGGACTGAGCTATGCGCCCGAGACAATGACCGACCATTCGGATGCAGAGGCGTTCTGTGACACGGTCCGGCAGGTTATCGAGACCGCTACGGAGGAAGACAAGGAAATGGTCGCGCGGGTTCAAAGCGGCGCAGGCTTTGGTGCCGGCACTACGGGCTTGCTCCATGCGCCGCTCGAGGTGAACATCAAGGAGTTCAACGACTATCTCACGCGACGGGCCGATGCCATGACTGACAAAACCGTCCGGGAGATCCGATGAGTACTTTCCAAGGCCAAACCGTGTTGGTTACCGGTGCGGCAAGCGGGATTGGTCGCGCTACGGCGATGGCCTTTGCGGCTTTTGGGGCGCGCCTGATCCTTGCCGACCTGACAGACTGCGCCGAAGTCGTCCAAGAGATAGAAACTGGTGGAGCGCATGCCCGTGCCGTTGTCTGTGATGTCTCTGATGCTGGCAGCGTGGATGAGTTGTTCGCTGGGATCGATCGGCTGGATGTAACGGCGCACTGTGCCGGGGTTCTGGTGGACGGTGAGATCACCGAAATGACCGCAGCAGCTTTTGATCATCAGATTGGCGTAAACTTGCGCGGATCGTTCCTGATCGCTCAAGGGTCTGTCCGCATCATGGAAAGGCGCAGGACTGGGCGGCTTATCCTGACGGCATCGGAGCTAGCGCATCAAGGACGTGCAGGAGCATCTGCCTATTGCGCATCCAAGGCAGGGGTGATTGGGCTGTGTCGTGCGCTGGCACGTGAGTGCGCTCCGGACATTCTGGTGAACGCTGTTGCTCCCGGACCCGTCGATACGCCGATGTTGGATATGGGGAATTTGGTGGCTGGTACGCTGGCCACCGAGATTGCAAATCCGCTGGGTCGTGTTGGTCAGCCAGAGGAAATCGCAGCGGCGATCCTGTTTCTTGCGGGGCCAGGCGGTACCTTGATGACTGGCCAAACCATGTGCCCCAGTGGTGGCGCGGTTATGCTGTAGCGAGACTGGCGCAAAGCAGGTCTGTTGTGGGACCAAGGTGCTCTGCGGGATCCTCGTGTTCCGTCTGTGGTCATCGAGGAACTAGACCGATTGACCTGACTTCGCGGCAAGCCGGCAAGAATTATACATCCCCTACATGAATCGTGAGGTTGCTGCTCCGCCGGCGAGATTGGAGTCTTTCTGGTGGTCAAACCCGAAAGGAGAGCAGCTGTGGAATATTACATCGGATTGGATGTTAGAGCGTTTTCGGAGCACATTGAATCACGAATACCCTGCCGCGCTTCGCGCTCTCGGGCCATTCGCGAACTGACCGGTCCAATCAGGTCCGAAAACGCCCTAGCCTCAAAAAGACGGCGATTTGCGAGATCGAGGCTGATGGCGCGGTTGCATGGCAGGGTATCGCAGACCCGCACCCTGAGATGATCGCGGATGCCCGACCGGACTGATCTCTGAATCAATTCGCCGAAGCTGGAATGGAGGTCCGGCATGGGTGCAGCGGTTCAATTGCGAGATGACTTTGATGGCCCTTCGCTGCGGGCTCTGGCGAACGGGTGCCGGAACGGCCCACAATCGCGTCGTTTGCTTGCGTTGGTGGAGATCTGCGACGGTGCCCGGCGCAGCGACGCGGCGCGGTTGGCAGGTGTTGGACCGCAGATCATCCGAGACTCGCTGTCCGGCAGCACATCCCGGCATGCGCGAGAGGGGGGTGATCCGTTCAATGCCGAAGGTCCTGATGGGCTGATCAATCGCAAAGGTTCCGGCCCGCCCTCTCTCGGCGTTGTGCTTCGCAAACGCATGTCGGGCAACGGATGGGCGAAGCGCGGAACCCGCCCTCATGCTCCGCACGATCAGCGTACGAAATGGGCGTATATTTTTGGCGCGATCTGTCCCGCCGAGGGGAAAGGCGCAGGGCTGATCACGCCGTGGGTCGATACCCACGCCATGGCTGAGCATCTGAAACTCATCAGCGCCGAGGTTGCCCCCGGCGTGCACGCCATGCTGATCGTCGATCAGTCGGGCTGGCATATCTCGCCGAAGCTGGAGATCCCCGAGAGCATCACGCTCGTCCCGTTACCGCACCGGTCACCCGAACTGAACCCGGTCGAAAACGTCTGGCAATTCATCCGCCAAAACTGGCTCTCCAATCGGGTCTTCAAGAACTACGACGAGATCGTCGCGCTGTGCTGCGAGAGCTGGAACAAACTTATGGAACAGCCATGGCGTATCCGGTCAATCGGATATCGGGACTGGGCATATGGGTTCTGAAGTGTGAGCGTTGGTATGACTTCGCGGCAAGCCGACAAGAATTAGGTGACCTGCTTTCGAAACGCTGGGCAGTTGATTGGGACAGGTCCAATCAGCCAAGCCGTCGCAAAAATATATTATTTCTATCTGGAATTAGGATCCGAAACTTCTAAACTTTCCGGGGGATGGATGGAATTTGACCTGATCTGGCTCTGAGCTGGAGTAAAAAGGAAGAATGCCATGAATATTGTTAGAACCTACATAGCATTTTTAAGTCTCGCCGGGTTGTTTTACGCCTTGATTTTGAGCCTCTCCTCCGCCCGTGCTGGCGATCAAGCACTACGCGCTCTGGCGGAGCGTGACCTTGAGCCCGCAGCCCACATACTCGCAATGGAGGCCAAGTTTACCTGGAATCCTGAGTCTGTATCAGCGCTGGATACGGTTGGATTCTTGGTCCGCCTACCAGAACCAGAAGATGCAAAGCAGGTGCTGATCGGAGGGCCACGGAACTCTGTTATTGCCGATGTCGCGATCAAACCCGGGCCGCTTGCGATCAGCAACACCGTCGCCGTGGCACTTGGCTTGCAGGCAGATCGCACTGAGGTTCTGCAGCTTGTGGCCTTGCGCAAACAGTCGCTTGTGAGCTCTGTACCCGTGCCGGGTGGCGCGACCGAGACAACCGCCGACACGAAGCTGAAGCTATTCAAAGACACCAACATGTCCGCTTCTTCAGGTTCCGGTACCTCGAAGGGACAACGGCTTGCACTGCAAGCTGGGTACTTCAATAGTCAACGCAATGCGATCAGTTTGACGGAGAAGCTCTCTGCAAAGGGCCTTCCAGTCGAAATACGCGAGCAAACCAGCAAAGGCAAAACCGGCTGGCTGGTGGTGGTCGGACCGTTCACGGATCAGAGGTCTCGGACAGACGCACGGATAAAAGGTGGTGAGTTGTTGTCAGGTGCACTTTCGCGCAAGTTCTAGAGCGTTTTCGGAGCAAACCTCATCGCGAATGCCCTGACATGCTTCGCCCTCTCGAGACATTCGCGGTATGATCAACTCGGGTCCGTCCGAAAACGCTGTAGTCGGTAGCTTCCAATGTCTGGAACGCTCTTTCTCTGGCGACGATGATTTCATTCGGATCGGCCCGTGACACGAAGAGTTTCGCGTCGATGTCACGGTATTCTGCGATGAAGCGGTTGATTGCGGCCTGCAAGTCAGCAAAGGATGAGAAGACACCTTGCTTCAGGCGGGTTTAAAGCCAGCCTTCGACACTTTTTCCGGCGGCAGGATCCTTGCACGAACCCTGCCACCACGCAGCGCTTTGCTGGCAGATTGTGCCGACTTTGAATCAGGCGCACCCAGCAATGCGTGGAATCCCTTGCCGCCTTCGCGCCTTGCAACCAACCCGGGCAGGCCAATTCCAAGGGCGGCAGCCTGTGAGATAGCCTTCTCGGCTTCGGCTCGTGTACGAAAATCACCCAGTGACAGCATCCAACCCTCGGCTCGGATACGCCGGACGGGAGCTCTGGCCTTGCTTTTTGCCGCTTTGCCACAACTTGCGCGAGGCAGAACCACTGGCAGCTTGCCCAACTTGGAGTTTGTCGCGGAAACCCTACCTTTCGACAGCGCGCGAATGGCATTGGCGCGCACGTCCTTGCCGCGATTTGCCAGTGTCACGATCGCGGTCCGCGCACCGCCTTTATCGAGTAGAATAGCCGCCGTGAAACCAGCATCACAAGTGAAACCGGTCTTCCCGAGCACACTGCCTGCGGGCGACGCTACCGTTCCGTTGCGCGGACGATGCGACTTCCCCTTCCAGACCAGCGGCGTCCGAAACAATCGGTGAAGGCGTTTGCCGTGCTTCTGATCGACAGAAGCCATTAGGCGCGCCATATCCAACGCCGTTGTCACATGACCGCGGTCTGGGAGACCTGAAGCATTGCGAAACGTTGTGGCGCGCATGCCTATACGCCGTGCGGTCTGTGTCATTTGTTTCGCGAAAGCAGTTTCGGATCCGGAAACCGCCTCTGCAATCACGCGCGCGGCATCATTGGAGGACAAAATCAGGGCTGCATGGATCGCCTTGTTCAGCGGAATGATCTCGCCTGCTCGCAGGCCCAGCTTTACAGGTGGTGCTGATGCGGCCTTGGTCGATACCGTCAGTGGCGTGTTCCACCCGAGTTTACCAGCGGCGACAGCATCGAGGGCTACATGGATTGTCATCAACTTGGTGATCGAGGCTGGGTAACGCGGCTGATTGACATCGTGACCTGCCAGTACCCGGCCACTTTTTACGTCCAGTACAACCTGGCCAGCCGAGGCGGGCAGTGCCAGAAGCAAAGCCGTCAAAACGGCGCTGAAAAATCCCGACCGCATAAACCCCGGCTCCACACCCAACATCACAACAGAGATCTAGCGCTTAACCTGAGATTCGCGAGTCATTTCGCAAATGCGACAGAGCTTCATGTTCAGCGCGACCGTGCCATATGGTCTGGAGGTGGTCGGAGAAATCTGTACAGGTCGGCTAAGTGGATTTTCTGCTGGCAAGCGGTGTGATGATGCCGGGATCGAGGAGAAGACACGACGAGCCGACCGCGCCGGAATCACAATCTGGCTTTCAAGGACTAGGTGGCGCGTATGGGCAATGGAGCTATGAGTGAATCTGGTGTTTGGGTGATTTGAAAGCTGGCGGTGCATCTGGTTGGCTTGTCGTTGCGACACAACCCGCCAACCGAAGAGGACGCACCACCATGGACGGCGGTAACATCATCGAATTCGCCGGTCGAGA
>JBGCFK010000125.1:0-10172 GCA_045106875.1 Paracoccaceae bacterium
GGCGCGGGTGCTTGCGCATGAGACTGGCCTTCCCACCGGCGGCACATGTCTTTTGGACGAACCGTAACAACGACACGGAACCGGGCGGGAACCACGTCAAGGCGTTCGGTTCGGTCCTCGCCGACCTTCACCATCTCACCACAGTCGCACGGGCAGGCCGTATTCTCAGGCTCGATCACCTCTTCGACGCGTTCGAGATGGTCCGACAGATTTCCCTTATTGCGCTTCGCAGGCTTCTTGCGTCTGGACGTCTTGCCCAGCGCCTTGTCGGCAGCGTCTGCCGCCGCAGCCAGTTGTCCTTCGGCGACTTCGATGTCTTCCGAGAACAGGTTACGCTGGTCTGTTACCCGACAGTCGTTTGCGCAGCACAACGACGAGAGGGCGGGTTACCCTTCTCGGAACGCGGTCCAAACTTCTCATGCCTGGCCTGCGCCAGCATGCGCTCAAGCCAGGCATTTGCTTCAGCCAGGCCAGTGTTGGTCCATTCCAGGGCCGCGTTCGCCGTGATCAGGGTGACATTCGCCGTCGCCAACTCTGCGTTCTCGCGAGCCAGCGCGGCATTGGTGCGCTCCAGTTCAGCGACATATGCCGGATTGATGGCTGCAGGTTCGGACATGGCCAATTATACACCGGCTTCGCCCGCCATACCGTCAAAATTGGCCCCATGAGTCCCCCCGCCGCAGCTATCCCGCCAATGTCGGTTGGCGCCTCCGCTCAGTTCGAACTGCCTTCCAGTCCAGCCCCTCGAACAGGACCGAGAATTGCGCAGGTGTCAGTTTGATCATGCCGTCCGCGGGCCGCGGCCAATGGAAGTTGCCGCCCTCCAGGTGTTTGTACACCAGCACCAGCCCGGTCTGATCCCAGACCAGGATCTTGGCCCTGTCACCTCGTTTCGATCTGAAGATGAACACAGCACCGCTGTACGGGTCATGCCACAGAACCGTCTGCACGACCAGTGACAGCCCGGCATGACCCTTTCGGAAATCTACCGGTCGGGTCGTCAGGTAGACGTGGTACCGACCGTCCCACTGCCCGGCAGGTGTTTGCGCAGCACAAAACCGAGAGGTGTGCAGGATCCTGCCACTGCCCTGATCGTTGCGATCACCCGGCACAGGTGATCAGCGTCGAACCCGGGCGGCACGATCACCCGCACGCCGCTGATGTCCAGGATTACCGAGCCCGTCTCGTCCGGAGGATCATCGTTCCCACCGCCGCGGCCCGCCTCGAGCATGACCGGCACCAGCCCCAGCGCATCGTCATCGGGCATCGCCAGCACGCCCTCGCGCGCCGCCCGGCGCCAGGCATGCAACTGCGGGCCAGATACCCCGTGCTTGCGCGCGACATCTGCGACCGAGCAGCCATCGCGATAGCTCTCGAGCACGATCTCTACCTTCACATGCTCAGGCCAGCGCCGCCAACCACGGGGACCTGTCACAACGTCGATACGCCCGGCGTATCCCTCTTCGGCACAGTGAGAAATTACGGAATTTTGTACTGTATCATCCATCAGAACCCTCCTGCTTCGGATGGGCCCCTTCTCAATCCAATAGACTCAAGCGTCTATGAGGGTGGTCAGACGCCGCTTACGATGCGAAATCAGGCCGGTGAGTTGTTTGGGCTTCCGGTGGTTGGTCATGCCATTTCCTTCAGTCGTCGAGATCACAAGACCACCAAACGGAAACCGGATCTGTACCAGATATGACAAGCGCCGGATCAGAGCGTTCTTGGAACAGATAGGATTGGAAATACCCTGCCAGAGCGCGCTTTCTCGAGCCATCTCCAAATTTCCCGATTAAAATCGGTCGAAAACGCCCTAGCCGGTGCTGCTCTGCTTTGGAGCTGGAAGGCCGCCAGCCTCTAGTTGCTCAAGAAAGTAAGCTCGAACGGCATTTGCCACCTTCTCAACCCCGCAGCCATAGAACGCACCTGAGTGGTTGGCTCCGCAATGAGGGGAGAAGACACGCACCTCCTCAGGCCACCGCTGGGCGAGGAAATCCAGATCCTCCGGCCGGTTCCATGCGTCGTTGTCGAATCCAATCAGAAGCGCACGGACCTGTTCAGCGGCAACAATATCAGCTTCGACTTTCTGAGCGAGTTTGTCGAGGCGGCCAAGTTGCCGCAAAGCGCCCTCGCCTTGACCATGGCACGCAGGCGCGAACAGGATCCCGGCATTCATCGACTTGGGCGCGGCCCCCAGCGCGAACAGCGACGAACAACTGCCACCCGACTGACCCGCAAGAAAGATCCGCCCGGCCGGGACGCCAAGGTCCCGCAGCCCATTTACAAGCGCAAGAATTTCGTCCCTGCGCTGCTCGGCGAAGAAGGGCTTCCCCCGCTCTTGCGAGGATCGGGTACAGAGATAGTAGACCCGCGTTCGACCCAACGCTTCAAGCGCCATGATCGACGGCGGCGGAAAATAAGCACGGCCAAGGCAGGACGGTGCCGCTGCCATGGCCTCGGTGTGATGGTTCCAGATCACGATATTGGTGTCTTCCGGGTGATCAATTCGCAAGGACATCCGTGATGACCACAACCATGTCCAAGGGCCAACATCCGGGTGATCGTTCACAAACCCCGAGTTCATCATCCAGCGCGGCTCGTTGCTGATCGGCGCCGCAATCCATGCCCGCGGCACAAGCATCAGCGCAACCACGGTCAGCGCGATGAGCAAACCGAGCGAAGTGACGAACTGGCGCATCTAGGACGTGCCGGTCAACGCGGCGGCGAATTCGTCAGGGTCGAACGCATCCAGATCCTCGATCGCTTCACCCACGCCGATCGCATGAATCGGCAAACCGAACCGGTCCGCCAGAGCGACAAGCACACCACCCTTGGCAGTACCGTCAAGCTTCGTCATCACCAGACCGGATACGTCCGAAACCTTCTGGAAGATCTCGACCTGGCCGAGTGCGTTCTGCCCGGTCGTCGCATCCAGCACCAGAACGGTGTTATGAGGCGCAGTCTCGTCCTTCTTGCGTACCACGCGCACGATCTTGGCCAACTCCTCCATCAGGTCAGTACGGTTCTGAAGGCGCCCGGCGGTGTCGATCAGCAGAATATCCGCACCGTCCTGCTCGGCACGCACCATTGCCTCGAACGCAAGACTGGCCGGGTCGGACCCTTGTGCCGCTGTCATGACGGGAACACCCGCTCGCTCGCCCCAGATCTGCAATTGCTCGACCGCGGCGGCCCTGAACGTGTCCCCGGCTGCGATGACCACGGACTTTCCAGCACCCTTCAACTGGCTTGCAAGCTTGCCGATGGTCGTGGTCTTTCCCGATCCGTTCACACCAACCACAAGTACGACCTGCGGCCGGCGGGGGTATAACGGCAGGGGCCGGGCAACCGGCGCGAGGATCTTGGCGACTTCGGCGGCCAACGCCTGACGGATCTCGTCTGCGCCAACCGCGCGCCCAAACCGTCCTTCCGCCAAGGCAGCCGAAACCTTCAGCGATGTCTCGACGCCCATATCGGATGTGATGAGCAATTCCTCGAGGTCTTCCAGCATCGCATCGTCCAGAATGCGTTTCTTGACCGTGCGGGTCCCGGTGAGACCGCCCAGAGCACGTCCAAGGAACCCGCTGCGGGCGGGCGCAGGGTCCGTCTGGAGTACGGGTTCCTGCACAGTTTCCGATGCTGAAGGCCCCGAAGGATCCGGAGATCTTGCTGAAGCAGGCTCAGGGGTAGCGTCTGTCACTTGTTCCTGAGTTTCCGGCTCCGGTACAGGTGCACGCTCGGGCGGGGGCATCGGCACCAGGTCCGGCGCCACCAGCGCAGCAGGCTGGGCGGATACTATATCTGCCGGTGCCGGAGCAACCTGCTCGACAATGTCCTCGCCTTCTTCAACCAGCGCCTCAAGCCCCTCATCCAGTTTGGATGAGGACTTGAACAACCGCTCTTTCATTTTCTTGAAGAATGACATTGGTTCGCTCCGTTGATGACGGGGGACTTATACGTTCCTGCCGGTGCTCTCAACCTTCCAGGGAGCCGCGCGACCACTGTCCCGACACCGGAAAGCAATCGTGCGCGCGGAGCTGATGCGACAGCACCAGGATCGGGCCGGGTGAATGTCAGGTCAGCGGCAGTCACCATCGCCGCCACGGCCGACCCATTTGGGCCGGTCCCAGAACGAGTCGCCCAGAGCGCGTTCTTCAACCCAGCCATCAAAGGCACGGTCATGGTCCAGATCAAAGGCCACCAATCCGCCATCCTCACCGCCAGCCACAACTGCTTGCCCGTGCGGCAGCTCGTCATAGAGGCGCGGCGCCCGGCTCTTGCAGATGCGAGCCGGAACAGGGCTGCCATCCGACATCCCGACCGCAGCCTTCGCCTGGCAGACGAACCGCATGGCGGCAAACGTTTCGCGCGTGATCTTCTCCGGCACCACATACCTGCCAGCCCGCCGCCAAAGCCCTATATCCGACGGCCCGTCCGGGTTCTGAATGTTCGTATCAAGCCCCATTCCGTCGCAGTCACCTTCATCAAGCCAGACGATATCCACATTGGCCTGAAACAGGTTCCAGTTCCGGCTGCGAAAGAAGTCGATCGAACCGGAGTGGGCAGGTGACGGAGAAAGCCATGTCAGCTCGACCAGACCTGCCTCCAACAGCACTTCATGCGCGTAACCATTGCCGTAAGAGCCAGTCCGATACCCCGCAGCTGTAAGAACCCTGTTCACTTCGCGAAAGTAGTCCGTCAGTTTGGCTGTATAGGTCGCGCGTTCCGCGGATTCCCACGGAAAGTCGAAGTCGACGCCGAAGTAAATGGCTGATCCCTGCGGCTGGCCGACATCACGCGCCTGACGCACGGCAGCTTCCGCATCCAGGCGACCTTCCTCCGCCGCACTGCGTCCCTGGTCGGCATCCCTGCAATCCGCATCCAGTGTCGGTACGACTGATCCGTCCCGCAACACACGCATACCATCCAGCTTGTGCTTCGAGTTGTTCCAGAATTGATAGATCGACAGCACTGCCATCCCGTGAAGCTCGAACGCGTCGATCTCGGCACGTGACATCCGCTTTTCCTCCCACTGGCCCGGACCCACGCATCTTGCGTAATACCGGCCAATGGCAAGCACGCCGCGATTCTTCAGAGCTTGCAGATAGGGTCTGGTGTCGAAGGCATGGTCAATGATCACAGGCTGCGCGGCCAGAGGTCGGGCAAGCACCAACGCAAGCATCAGCATGAAAAGCCGGCATCCCGCGTGAATCACAATACCCTCCCGGCTGATTTCGGCTATCCTGATGGTATGGCGGTTCTCAGGCGATAAGCCTGCCATCCGCTGTCCCGGATATTCTGGACATCACAACGCCACCGGGTCGTCCCGCAGTTGTGAGCGCCACTTCAGTAAATTGTTCGGTTCGGCCCATGCTCTCGGTTTCCAGCAATACCTTGTGTGTTTGCCCGATCTGAGCGGCCAGGTGCTTTGCAACCGCGGCGTCTCCTGCCGCGCGCAACTGAGCTGCCCGTGTTTTGCGCACAGCCTTTGGCACCTGCGGCATCCGCGCAGCCGGTGTTCCTGCGCGTGCCGAATAGGGAAAGACATGCAGCCAGGTCAGGCCGCAGTCCGCCACCAGTCTCGGCGTGTTTTCCAACATCTCATCCGTATCGGTCGGGAAGCCGGCAATCAGGTCTGCGCCGAACACGATATCTGGGCGCGCGGCGCGCATATCCGCGCAGAAGCGGACCGAATCCTGCCGCAGGTGTCGGCGCTTCATGCGCTTCAGGATCATGTCATCGCCAGCCTGCAACGAAAGGTGCAGATGTGGCATCAGACGGGGTTCGGACGCGATCGCCTCGACCAAAGCCGGGTCCGCCTCGATACTGTCGATCGAAGAGATGCGCAGCCGTAGGAGATCAGGCACCAGCGTCAGGATCCGCTGCACCAGATTCCCCAAACGCGGAGCCCCGGGAAGCTCCGCACCCCACGAAGTCAGGTCGACGCCGGTCAGCACAACCTCATTGAAGCCGTTGGCGACAAGCCGTGCGATTTGCTCCACCACCACACCTGCCGGGACGGATCGCGAATTGCCGCGTCCGAAGGGGATGATGCAAAAGGTGCAGCGGTGGTCACAACCGTTCTGGACCTGCACGTAGGCCCGTGCCCGAGTGCCAAAGCCGTCGATCAGATGCCCGGCGGTTTCGCGGGCAACCATGATGTCGTTGACCTTGATACCTTCCGTTTGACCGATGAAATCAGGCGTACCCGGCGTCCAGGTCTCGGGGCGCATCTTTTCGAGATTGCCTAGAACGAGATCGACCTCGGGCATCTCGGCAAAAGTCTGGGGCTCGGTCTGGGCCGCACAGCCCGTGACGATCAGTTGGGCGGAGGGATGCTGGGCACGCAACTTGCGAATGCGCTGGCGCGCCTGACGTACGGCTTCGGCTGTCACGGCACAGGTATTGACGACCACGGTGTTGTCCAACCCAGCCGCAAGCCCCTTCATCGCCTCGGTCTCGTAGGCATTTAGACGGCAGCCAAAGGTTTCGAACACCGGAGCAGTCATGTGTTTGCCTCGATCCACTCAGGCGAGAGTTGGCCATCAAACACGTGTGCAGTCGGACCGGCCATCAGGACATGATCATTGTCGGCCCAGGTGATCTCGATCTCACCACCATCGAGTACAAGCGTTGCTCGCCGTCCCATGAGGCCACGGCGATTTGCGTTGACGAGGACCGCGCAGGAAGAGGAGCCAGAGGCCAGGGTTACACCGACCCCACGCTCCCAGACCCGGACCCGTGCCCGGTCGGGGGACAAAACCTGCACGAACTGGACATTTGTGCGCTCGGGAAACAGAGGATGGTGCTCGATCTGGCCACCCCAGCCGGCCAGATCCACAGCATCGGCGTCTTCGACAAAGAATGTACAATGCGGGTTGCCCATCGAGCAGGCCGCAGGTGTGCCCTCAATCGGAAGGATCGCAGTGTCAAGCTGCTGGCGAAGCGGCACATCTTGCCAGTCCAGCATCGGTGCGCCCATATCGACTTCGACCACATCGTCAGGGCGAAGACGGGCGGAGAGAACCCCTCGTTCGGTGCGCAAGGTCAGCCTACGGACGCCCGACTCAGCCATGATCCAGCCGGCAATACAGCGGGTCGCGTTACCACACGCACCAGCGGTGGAGCCGTCAGCGTTCCAAAACATCAACTCGATATCCGTGTCGGCACCCAAATGGACTGCGGCCAACTGATCGAAACCGACCCCGCAATGGCGATCCCCGATGGCCCGGACCAGCGAGGGTACCAGTCCGAGCTCGATGGAACGTTGGTCCAGAACAACGAAATCGTTGCCAAGCCCGTGCATCTTACGGAATGCGATCCCTTGTGGAGCAATATGAGCGGTACCGACCATGGCGGGCATATAGAGCGTCGCTGAAGGGAACTCCAGAGAGGATAGCGTTAGCCAATCATTAGGCTTCTTGGATTAAGCCGCTGGTCACCATGAGCATTTCGTTTCCCGACTTGTCCCGCGTCAGACACAAGCCGTCACCCATGCCGTGGGATGCACCTCGGCGATCTGCGACCGGCAGGGAACGATGGCGTGGTTGCATGTCAGCTCATGCTGGCCGGGCCGCCGAAGAGATCGCAGCGCGGCACTATCTGAGCACCGGTGCAGAGCTCCTTGAAGAACGCTGGCGCTGCGCAGAAGGCGAGATCGATCTGGTTGTCGCGCTTGGCAAAGCTCTTGTGTTCATTGAAGTAAAACAGCGCAAACGTTTGAATACGATGGATTCCCCGGTTTCCCTGAAGCAATGGCGCCGCTTGGAAGCGGCGGCAAATCAGTATATAGTCGGATACACGGACGATACAGGTGTCCAACCGTTCTGCCGTTTCGACGTGGCCCTGATTGGTCACGATGGGACGGTTCAGATCATCGAGAACGCCTGGTCGAGCCGGACATGAGGCAGTGATACCGACAAGGGAACAAAATCGATGGACAGGATTTGCAAGGCCGCACTGGCGCTTTGCGGGATGCTTGTATTGGCATCCTGCGGGGCCAGCCTCGCGATAGGAACGGGGGCAGTTGTAACCCGGACCGTGTTGGAAGAACGCTCTACAATGGCCGCGCTTCAGGACGCTGAAATTCAGATAAGTCTGAACAACCGGTTTTTGAACAACTCTGCAGAATTGTTCGACGACGTCTCCACCAGCGTGATCGAGGGCAGGGTGGTGCTGAAAGGCTCGGTACCGCGCCGGGAGCACAAGATCACGGCAACCCGTCTGACCTGGGAAACGCCAGGCGTTAGCAATGTAACAGATGAATTGACTGTCAAAGGCGACTCGAGCGCTGCCGATTACGTCGAGGACGCCTGGATCTCCAACCAGATCCGCGTCGGCCTTCTTGCAGACAGTGATGTCAGCTCGGTCAATTATAATGTTGAGACAGTCGACAGGGTTGTCCACCTCACCGGACTGGCCAGATCACGCAGGGAACTGGGGCGCGTGATAGATCGCGCCGCCGGTATCGCAGGCGTCGAACGTGTGGTGAGCCACGTGTTGACCATTGACGACCCGCGTCGCCAAGTGACATCAGCAGGACAACCTTCCACCGGCTGACCGGAGGCGCCTGATGACGCTGAGTGTTGCAATCCAGATGGACCCGATCGGGTCCATCGACATCCACGCCGACAGCACCTTTCGCCTTGCGCTTGAAGCGCAGGCACGCGGGCACAAACTTTTCTACTACCATGTCGAGGATCTGGCCTGGGATCGTGGTCGCATCACGGCAACTGGCTGGGATTTGACCGTCCAGAACGTCGAGGGCGCGCATGCGGAACTTGGCCCTTGCCGGACGGTCGATCTTGCGAAGTGGGACGTGGTGTTGCTGCGTCAGGACCCACCCTTCGACATGGGCTACATCACCAACACGCATCTACTGGAACGAATTCATCCGGATACGCTGGTCGTCAACGACCCCTTCTGGGTAAGAAACTGTCCTGAAAAGATCCTCGTTCTCGACTTCATCGACCTGATGCCGCCAACGATGGTCGCGCGCTCGTTGGACGCGATCAAGGCTTTCCGCGCGGAGCATGGTGACATTATCGTCAAGCCCCTCTACGGCAATGGCGGCGCTGGGATTTTTCGTCTGAAACCCGAGGATTCGAACCTGGCTTCGCTGCATGAGATGTTCACTGGCATCAATCGGGAGCCTCTGATGATCCAGAAATTCCTGCCCGACGTGGCTGCAGGTGACAAGCGCGTCATCATTATCGACGGCGAGGTTGCAGGCGCGATCAACAGGGTGCCTCAGGCAGGCGAAACGCGCTCCAACATGCATGTTGGTGGACGACCCGAGAAGGTTGGCCTCACAGACCGCGATCTGGAAATCTGCGCGCGGCTACGGCCAGTTCTCAAGGAACGCGGCCTCATTTTTACTGGCATCGACGTCATTGCAGGCAGCCTGACCGAGATCAACGTGACCTCACCCACCGGCATTCAGGAACTGGAACGCTTCGATGGTGTGAACGTCGCGGAACTGATCTGGGAGGCGATAGAGCGGCGCCGCGCAGGTTGATCCCCTTGGATCCCCGCCTCTTCTTTCTGAACTTGCTGCTCCGGTTGACCGTGAAGCGCAAGCTGCGTCGACTCGATGACCCGGAAATGCTCCGCAGATTGATGGAGCGGGATGCAGCGCGCAATCTGAGACCGCCCGAGGACGCACACTTCGTCGAAGATTTGATGCGCCGTCCGGGCCAGCCGCGCAAGGTCGGTATGATTGATGCGCTTTGGGCAAGCTGTGGTCGGCCAGACAGGCGCAAAGTTGCTTTGCATTTCCACGGCGGCGCGTACCTTGCGGGCTCGCCACGCACACACAAAAGCCTGGGTGCCGCGCTGGCGAAGGCCGCTGGGGTGCGCGTGGTTCTCCCGAAGTATCGCCTTGCGCCAGAGCATCCCTTTCCCGCCGGCCTGAACGATGCTCTTGCAGCTTACCGGCATCTGCTGAGCGCGGGGTACACGCCTGAGGAAATCGCGATTGGTGGGGATTCTGCGGGCGGCGGTTTGGCATTTGCACTGTCGCTGCGACTTCAGGGAGAGGGGGAGCCACAGCCCGCTTGTCTCTATGCACTCTCGCCGTGGGCAGATCTGACCGGCAACGCGGCGAGCATTCGACGTAATGCCACCCGGGACGTCATGCTGCCCGCGCCCCGCATGGCTGAAGTGGCGCGTCTCTA
>JBGCFK010000126.1:0-8867 GCA_045106875.1 Paracoccaceae bacterium
GTAAGGACGCGTCCGTCTATCTCTGTTGGCGGCACCAGACCCAGCAAGCTCATAACTGTTGGCAGTATATCGATATTGCCTGCAGGCGCTGCGATCTCTGCTCCTTGGCGGAACGCAGCCCCGCCGAGACAAAGAACATTGTGCAATTCCCATATCGACAGGCCGCCGTGACAGCCGCCACCTTCTGGATAGGGCGCATCATGCAGGCTGAGCCCGTTCACGCCATGCACATTCTTATCTTCCGCAGTCTGGCAAACCAGCACGATATCGGGTGCACGCGGATGATCGAGCCCAAGCAGCGCAGAAGGCAGCGTCCCGGCTGTGCCCGTCCGCGTGAACACAGGCCCGCACCAATCCTGTTCAAGCAACCACTCTGTGATCCTTATCACCAGCGCCGCATCACTGCCGCGCACCCAAAGCCCACCGCCATTGGCAAGCGCGAGTGCGCAATCCGCACCGTCCTCCAGCCCTGTCCGGCTGCACGAAAATCCGGCCTTGGTCAGTTTGGCCGGGATATCGATCCGCTCTCCTGACAGGGTCAGTTGCCCGTGGTCTGACATAGCGATCACTTGCATCTCGCCAGCCACGATCAGAGGAGCAAGCCGATCGAGGATCCGCCCAAAGGCGCTGTCCGCGTGCGCAAGAATGCCATGCGCCTCGGGCCCGCCGATACCGTGCCAATGAAAAGTCTCGTCAGGTTCGCAAAGCCAGAGCAACATTGCATCAGGCGTGATCTCCTGCTCAATTCCATCCAGATAGGCTGTCACGGCCCAATCAATCCAAGCGGGAGAAGGAGGCTTGGCATCTGGTAAGGGTCCGGCTTTTGCTACCAGCCGGTCAAAGAGATCCGGGGGGCAGCATTGATCTGGCGCCTTCATGGCCAGACGTGTCGAGGCAAGATGTTCGGCAGAGTGGTTTATCAGCCGACCGCCGCCTGGCGTTCCTGCAGAGAGGCTGGCAAAGCTGCGTCCCGCAGTTGCAAGGCGCTCCGCCATATTGGGCATCTGCAGCAGCGGCCCGGACTCGAGAGCTTCGACCAATGCCGCATCATTTCCGGTATCGATCATGCGCCCCGGCAGCAAGTCTGTTGCCATCAGCTTGTTGCCCACCACTCCGTGTTTTCGGGGCAGACACCCCGTTGTTACGGCGGACTGGTTCACGCGTGTCTCGGTCGGGAAGGTAGAGCGGCTGTTCACATACCGCACGCCGCCTGTCGCAAAGGCCGACAAATTGGGCATCAGATCGGGCGTAACGAACTCGGGGCGCAAGGCGTCAAAGACGCAGATCAGGACGCGTGTCATGTGAACTGGATCCGCGCTGCTTCTGCTGCGCATTCCTCGCGGGCCGGGCATCCAATCAAATGATCGTTCACCAAACCGCACGCCTGGGCAAAAGCATAGACGATGACGGGGCCGCAGAACTTGAAGCCCTCGGCTTTCAGTGCCTTGGACATGGCTTCGCTCTCCGGAGTTTTTGCGGGGACATCCGCCAGCGTCTGAAACGCGTTCTGGCGTGGTGCAAAATCGTAAAACTGCCAGAGAAAGCGGTCGAAGCCCTCTCGTTCCTCGATCTTCAGATACGCCTGTGCGTTACCAATCGTAGCAGCGATCTTGGATTTTGACCGAACGATCCCGGCGTTCTCAAGCAGTCGCGCGATGTCAGCATCGCCGTACCGCGCAATCTTCTCGGGATTGAAATCGTCGAATGCCTCGCGAAATGCATCCCGTTTCCTAAGGATCGTTATCCATGCGAGCCCAGCCTGAAAACCGTCTAGAATCAGCTTTTCCCACAACGCGCGGGCATCGGGTTCGGGTCGACCCCACTCCGTGTCATGATAGGCGACATATTGCGGATCTTCGCCGCACCAGCCGCATCTGTCCGGGTTATGCATTTGGTCCTCGTGGCTCGCAGATTGTTAGGAGATTCTTAGAACATTCCACGCTTTTCTGGGCAAGCGATCGGGGGATCGTCGGAGTGGTGGAAAAAGTATGAAGCATTTCAGGCCCGTGAGTGTTGCGGACCAACCCTACGGCTTTGTTGCGTTGGGTGTGGATAATCTGGCTGGGCTCGAGGAGTTGTTTGGCGAGCAGTTGGCGAATACGGTCTGTGCCGTGTTGCTGCAGCGGTTCATGACCATCATCCCTCGAATTGCCGAGATCACGGAAAGCCGGCACCGGCGTTTCTTGATCACTTTGCCCGGGTTTGACGAGTTGGCCGTGCATGGATTGGTGCAGCAATTGCAGAAGGTGGCTGCGCGCGATCCGATTGAAACGAGCGCCGGGCCAGTTGCGGTCACAATCTCGGGTGGGTGCGCGTTCGGTGCGCCGGGATGCCCATCGGATCGCGTCCAGTCCCCGGCGCTCCATGCGCTTCAATCGGCAATGGCAAGCGGAGTTGGCAGTTTTCGCGTTGCGGAGGATGATGCCGCGCTTCTGGAGTATCGAACGCAAGTGCTGGGCCTTTCGCGGGCCGCAATGGGGGGCTTTGGGACCGAGAATCTGGCGGTCGCATTTCAACCAGTTGTGCGGGCATCGGGCAGTCATGTGATCAGTTTTCATGAATGTCTTGTACGTCTGCGCCAAGCCAATGGCCGTCTGCTGCCGGCTTCGGCATTTATGCCTGCGATTGAGCGTATGGGCCTCGCGCCCATGATCGACCGCCAGGTTCTGAGTATGACCCTTTCGGCACTGCGCCAACATCCAGCCGCGCGGTTTGCTCTGAACATCTTCCCGCACACAATTCAGGATAGTGCGTGGCTGTCGACCTTGGAAGCAGCAATTGCGGAGGATGAGGATCTGGGCGACCGACTCATCGTGGAGATCACTGAAACTGCAGCCCTGCTTGACGTCGCCAGGACAAGGGCGTTCATGGATCGTCTGCGAGACAAGGGTGTCAGCTTTGCATTGGACGATTTCGGGGCGGGGCATACGTCCATTCGCCACCTGCGTGATTTTCGCTTTGACATGGTCAAAATCGATGGATCATTCGTCCGCAACGTTGATCGGGACCATGACAAGGCTTTCCTGGTGGAGCAGTTGGTGCGGATCGCCGAGCGGTTTGACATGATGACTGTAGCTGAAGCTATCCAGACACCTGCAGAGGCACGCTGTCTTCAAGATCTGCGCGTCGAGTATTTTCAGGGCTTCCAGTTTGGATCTCCCAGCCTGAAGCTGGAGCCTACCCCGACACCCATGCCCGTGGTCTCGGCGCAAGCCTGACAGCAACGATGGCTACTTGCCCTTGCTCAGCTTCTCCAACTGGTTCTGCATTTCGCGAAGTTGGGTTTGAAGTGCTTCGAGGTCTCCGCCCCGTGCCGGCTCTTCTTTCTTCTCAGGTTCGCCCACCGGTTTTTGTCCCGGTTCTGTCCCGAAGGGTGAAAACATCCGCATGGAGCTCTCAAAGAATTCCATGTTGGCGCGGGTCATCTGTTCCAGATTATTGATCGCTGCATTTGCGCCGAACGCGTCGCGGATCTCGGTCTGGTTGCGGTTAAAGGCCTGCATTGCTGCATCCAGGTAACCGGGAACTACGCCTTGCAGGGGATCGCCGTAGAGTCGGATCAACTCTCGCAGGAACCCGGTCGGCAACATATTCTGATCTTTGCCTTCTTCTTCCACGATGATCTGTGTCAGGACCGAGCGGGTAATATCCTCACCCGTCTTCGCGTCGAAAACGCCGAAGTCCTCACCATCGCGGACCATCTTGGCCAAATCGTCCAGTGTCACGTAGCTGGACTTGGACGTGTTATAGAGCCGCCGGTTGGCGTATTTCTTGATAACGACCTTCTTGGTCTCCCCCGTGGTTTCCGTCTTGGCCACCGGTCGCCTCCCCTGCTGTTTGGATGGATAGTTGCACTGCAGCAGCGCCGGTGCAACATATTGTTGCGCATGCGAACCCAGAGCCGAAATGATTTATTGTGCAGTGCAGCAAAAAATGTCGCATTGAGGTGTTGAGGGCAGCGTGCGAATAACCTTCGGAGATTCAGTAGAATCCAACGGCAGGAGGAAATGCCATGACGAATGTTGTTATCGCGTCCGCCGCCCGCACAGCGGTCGGCTCGTTCAGTGGATCCTTTGCAAACACGCCTGCACATGATCTCGGTGCAACGGCCATAAAGGCGGTTCTTGAACGCGCCGGCGTCGATGCAGCGGACGTTTCCGAAACCATCCTTGGTCAGGTACTTGCCGCGGGGCAGGGCCAGAACCCTGCACGTCAGGCCCATATCAACGCGGGTTTGCCAATCGAGAGTGCGGCTTGGGGGATAAATCAGGTCTGTGGATCAGGTCTCCGTGCTGTTGCGATTGGCGCTCAGCACATCGCGCTTGGCGATGCGGGTATTGTCGTTGCTGGTGGGCAGGAGAGCATGAGCCTTTCCCCCCATGTGAGCCACATGCGCGCGGGCACCAAAATGGGCGACGTCAAGTTCATCGATTCGATGATCAAGGACGGGCTCTGGGATGCTTTCAACGGCTACCACATGGGCAACACTGCTGAGAACGTTGCAAAGCAGTGGCAGTTGGGGCGCGAAGAGCAGGACATTTTTGCGCTCTCCAGCCAAAATAAAGCCGAGGCTGCGCAGAAAGCCGGCAAATTTGCTGACGAGATAGCGCCCTTTGTGGTCAAAACACGAAAGGGTGAGACGGTTGTCGATCAGGATGAGTACATTCGTCATGGCGCCACGATCGAGAGCATGCAGAAGCTGCGTCCTGCCTTTGACAAAGAAGGTTCAGTCACCGCGGCCAATGCTTCCGGGCTGAACGATGGCGCGGCAGTGACCTTGCTGATGTCTGCCGACGAAGCCGAGAAGCGAGGGATCACGCCGCTGGCTCGGATAGCATCCTATGCCACGGCTGGTGTTGACCCGGCGATCATGGGTACGGGGCCGATTCCGGCTTCCCGCCTCGCGTTGGAAAAGGCTGGCTGGTCCGTGGGTGATCTCGATCTCGTAGAAGCCAACGAAGCGTTTGCGGCACAGGCTTGTGCTGTGAACAAGGACATGGGCTGGGATCCAGAGATCGTGAACGTGAACGGCGGCGCGATCGCAATTGGTCACCCGATCGGGGCATCTGGTTGCCGAATCCTGAACACGCTTTTGTTCGAGATGAAGCGCCGTGACGCAAAAAAAGGCCTCGCCACGCTTTGCATCGGTGGCGGCATGGGTGTCGCGATGTGCGTTGAGCGTGTCTGAAAAGACCGACATAGATCAGGGCGGGGTCCGCGGTCCCGCTCAAAACAATCCAAACAAGACAGAAACGAGGAGACGGACATGGCACGGGTTGCACTTGTCACTGGTGGTTCGCGCGGTATTGGCGCAGCAATTTCAAAGGGCCTGAAAGCAGCAGGATACACCGTTGCAGCGAACTATGCTGGCAATGATGAAGCTGCGGCGAAGTTCAAGGAAGAGACAGGGATCTCAGTTTATAAATGGTCAGTCGCTGACTACGAAGCCTGCGAGGCCGGCATCAAACAGGTCGAGGCCGACCATGGTCCGGTCGAGGTGCTGATCAACAACGCGGGCATTACCCGCGACGGTATGTTCCACAAGATGACCCCTCAGCAGTGGAAAGAGGTCATCGACACGAACCTGACCGGCATCTTCAACATGACTCATCCCATATGGCCTGGCATGCGCGAGCGCGGTTTTGGCCGTATCGTCAATATTTCGTCGATCAATGGACAGAAGGGTCAGATGGGTCAGGCGAACTACTCGGCTGCGAAAGCGGGGGACATTGGCTTCACGCGCGCATTGGCGCAGGAGGGTGCATTCAAGGGCATCACCGTGAACGCCATCTGTCCAGGTTATATCGGCACGGACATGGTTATGGCAGTCCCCGAGAAGGTCATGGAAGCCATTGTCGGCCAGATCCCCGTAGGCCGCCTTGGCACGCCGGACGAGATCGCACGTTGTGTGACTTTCCTTGCATCGGACGATGCAGGTTTCATTACAGGCTCGACCATCTCGGCTAACGGCGGTCAGTTCTTCAGCTGATTTATGCGAATCCGCAAAATGAAAAAGGCCGACCCCGCGCGGGGTCGGCCTCTTGCGTTCTGAGGTAAGAACCCAGGCTCAGGCCGTGGACACCTTAGAGCGGGTGACCTGACGGACATTTGTCTTGTACGTGTCGTTTGAGCCGAAGAGTGCTCGAAAGAAGGCGACAACAGCACGTGCCCGTTCGCGGCGGCCCTTGGCGACATATAGGTCAACAGTGGCCTGATCGACAGTCGGTGGTGTCAAGCTGGATTTAATCATCTGTTTACTCCTTAAACGTTGCACAGCATAACGCTTGCCTCTGCAGATGAATATGCGGCAGTCTATGTTGCGTCGCAAACGAGTTATTCTCCAAGTCACTTAAACTGAGCTTGTCTGAAAATGCCCGAACGTCTCCTGCCACTGACAGCATTGCGCGCGTTCGATGCGGCTGCGCGTCACATGAGTTTCGCAAAAGCTGCTGAGGAGCTCTTTGTCACGCCTGCGGCGCTCAGCTATCAGATCAAGCAACTGGAAGAGCATCTTGGCACGCCGTTGTTCCTGCGTCTGAACCGGGCAGTTGAGCTAACCGAGGCCGGACGCGCGCTTCTGCCCGGCACCACCGAGGGGTTCGACAACCTGCGCGATGCCGTCCGTGCTGTCGCTCGGCTCCAGGAAGACACCGCCCTTAGCATCACTGCAGGGCCTGCGTTCACCGCCAAATGGCTCGCCCCGCGGTTCTTTCGGTTTGCGAACGAGCACCCAGAGATCGAGTTGCGCTTCGTCGCGACGCTGCGGATCATGGACTTTCACCGGGACGGTATCGATGCGGCGATCCGGTTTGGCCACGAGGTTGCTGACAACGAATATGCTGAAGTTCTGGCCGAAGAATGGATGACGCCTGTTTGCACCCCTGCCACTGCAGAAGTCATCGCGCGGGACGGCATCAGCGCCGTGCCCTTGCTCCACGACGAAAGCATAGAGTTCCTGGATCCTGCGCCGACCTGGCGAGCCTGGAGCGAGGCGACAGGCATCAAGGTTGACTGGTCGCACGGCCAGCACTTTACAAATGCTGATCACGCCATCGACTTTGCGCAGGAAGGTGGCGGTATCGTACTCGGCCGGGTTGTGCTGGTCGAGCGTTACCTGGAGACCGGCCGCATGGTGGCCCCGTTTCCAATCGCCATGCGCGCAGGCGCGCAATTCCGCTTTGTCTGCCCCAAGGGCGCAGAGACAACCCCCAGGATTGCCACACTTCTTGGTTGGATACGCGACGAGATGGCGTGCATTTCCAAGTTATCCGAAGGTATGGACTTTGTGGACCTTCCAGGCACGTGAAGGCTCCCCTTCCGGACCGCGCTCAGCATTAGTCGCCCGATTGGCGCGAGGCAGCATGAACAAGTGTTCCAATATGTGTCGTCGGGACTCGCACTAATAAATCTGCGTGGTGCCGGGCTTCGGCAGCTTACCCATGTAACCGTCTGGTCTGCCCGTTCTGATGGGTCTTGATGTGGTCTGATAATATCCATTGTTGATAACGGACATCTTGAGGACGGATATTGTGAGCAAGATCCACACAACGAAAGGTGCCGCAAGGCCGGGTCGACGAAGGCCTTCTGACAGACGGCATCATCGAGCTGGCCGACCAGTACGGACACTATGGATGTCACATCGTTGTCTTACGTCAGGTTCTTAGGGTTCCAAATAGGGTCATTTGCTAAGAGCGTGTTTGAGAAGGTTCACGGCCAGCGCCTGGTTAGGGTGGCGGCTGCGGCGATGGTGATTAGCGTCTCGGCGACCTCGGTGAGTTGCTCGTAGTCTCGGGCGAGGCGTCTGCACTTCATGATCCATGCGAAGGTTCGCTCAACAACCCAGCGGCGGCGCAGGACAACAAAGTCGGTCATGAACGGCAGACGCCGGACAACCTCGATGGCGATGTGGGTCTTGTCCTTCGCCCAGCTCAATAGCTTCCCAGCGTATCCGCCGTCTGCGAAGACGGTTTCGACAAATGGGAACCGACCACGGGATCGCTTCAGCACGCCTTTGGCTCCGTCGCGATCCTGAACGTCAGCCCCATGAACGCAGACGGTCAGCAGGCGTCCGTCTGTGTCGGTGAGGATGTGCCGTTTGCGCCCGTGAATGCGTTTTCCGGCGTCATAGCCCCTTCTTGCGGCTGGCGGCGACCTTGTCGCGGATGCGTTCGGCGGTCACCTCGCGCTCGAACTGGGCAAAGCTGAGCAGGATGTTCAGCGTCAGCCGGCCCATGGACGTGGTCGTGTTGAACGACTGCGTTACCGACACGAAGGTCACGTCATTGCGGTCGAACACCTCCACCAGCTTGGCGAAGTCGGCGAGCGATCGGCTGAGGCGATCGATCTTGTAGACGACGACCACGTCGACGAGCCCGTCTTCGATATCCTCCAGCAGCCGCTGTAGCCCCGGTCGTTCCAGCGTGCCGCCGGAGATTCCACCGTCGTCATACTGATCGCGGACCAGCACCCAGCCCTCGGAGCGCTGGCTGGCGATGTAGGCCTCGCAGGCCTCCCGTTGGGCGTGGAGCGAGTTGAACTCCTGCTCCAGCCCTTCCTCGGAGGATTTGCGGGTGTAGATCGCGATGCGCAGTTTCTGGACAATCGGTTTGGTCATGCGCCCCTCCGGTGGTTTTTCAGGCCAAAGCCCACCCAGCCGTTCCAGCGCGTGCCGGTGATCGCGCGGGCAATGGCCGACAGCGATTTATAAGGGCGGCCCTGCCAGTCGAAGCCGTCAGAAGTGACGGTGACGAGATGTTCGACGCCCTGCCATTCACGGATCAGCCGAGTGCCGACGATGGGCATTTGTTCGGCGCGGATGCGGCTCTTTTTGCGATCACCGCCATCAAGTTGCTCGCCAAGGGCCTCCA
>JBGCFK010000127.1:0-2759 GCA_045106875.1 Paracoccaceae bacterium
GATCACCCTCGATGGCAAGGACAAACAACCGGTCCCGCTTAATGCGGAAGGGTGGCGGACCTTCGAAATCCCAACCGGTGGCTTTGGCGAGCAGCATTCGCATGATCCCGATGTGACTGACCGCTACGGTATCGCTCTTTAGGGTTCTGACCCAGGGAATCAGACGCTCCAGAACATTCCGTGGGCTTTCGCCACCGGGTGGGCGGAACTCCCACCCCCAGTTTTCGATATGGCGATAGCCGGAACCGGGTTGTGCCAACAAGTCTTCGCCGTGCTGACCTTCCCAATCTCCCCAATCCATCTCTGTCAACGCGGGATCGGTTTGCGGCGCGCGGCCAGAGATCAAATTTGCAGTATGTATTGCGCGGGACAGTGGGCTCGACACCAGATCTGCCTGATCCCAAGGAGTGGGCAGTCGTAGAGCCGAGAGATGCTCCTGCGCGGCGCTATCCAGAGGCACGTCAGTGCGCCCCTGAATCCGTCCGGCTCGGTTCCAGCTTGTGTGCCCGTGGCGCAAAAGAGCAAGGCGGATCATGGGACCACGTCCGACAATACTGCAGACAAACGCGCGCTTGCTGGCGACAACAAATGGGTGCGGGAAACGTGGCGTCGCGCGGCCTGCCCGATATGCTTGTTCAGTTTGGGCATACTCAGCAACATATCCAGCCGTGCCGCCAACGCGCCAGCGCCTGCTTCAGGAGGCGGGTACGCGGCACCGGGGGCCAGAACGTCGCGCACTCCGGGTCGGTCTTGTGCAACGACGGCGAGACCCGAGGCTTGTGCCTCGAGGTAGGCAATACCGAACGCTTCGTTGATGCCTGGCCAAAAGAAAATGCTGGATTCGGCGTAGGCTCTTAGCAATTCGTCCGGTCCCAGTCTACCCAACAGAGTAACGCGGTTCGCAAAAGGAGCCATAAATTCTTCGACATCACGTCGGGTGGGTCCATCGCCTGCGATCAGCAGGTTCCAATCGCGGGTTTCAAGCTTTGACAGGGTCTCTGCGATCAGTCTGAAAGAGGAAAGCTTGTCACCTGTCCGCATCATGCCGACGCTCAGCATACTGCCTTCACGGGTGCTTTCGGGCGGCAGCACGTCGGTTGCCAGGAACGGGGGTAGATGAGCGATGATCTGATCTGCGTAACGATACTTGTGCAAGGCTTCTGCATCGTGCTGCGTCATGTATAGCACCGCGGCTGCGGCATCCGTCGCTGCTTCTGCCGCTGCGGCAAAGCGGGCCCAGGGTCCGGAAAGACGCTTCTTCGCGCGCGTCGCCTCGACGAGGATATAAGGGATCCGCAAGGCTTCGGCCACATATGGGCCCAGCAGATCTGGCGCCTTGTAGTAGTTGTGGTAAGTGATCCAGACATCCCAGCCTGCTGCGCGTCCTTGCGAGGTCACTCGTTCGATCTCGGCTTTCGCCTGTTCGAATAACCTGTTCTGTGTGACCGCGTCCCCGTCACGGTCACGCGACTGGAACCGTGAAGCAAGCGTCACCTCGGCTTTCGCCGATTTCAACGCCGCCTGCAAAGCGCGCGCCATGGCGCGATCTCCGGATGGCACCGGGTCGTCGGGAGGTTTCATCGGAGCGTAAAATGCAGCTCGTATCACCGACTTTGCCCGATCATTGTGTTTAAGCGATCTGCAAGCCGAGCGATGCCGGGCGCCATCGTGAATTCCGTCGTGAGGCGATCATATGCTGCATCGGCCAGAACAGGGCCGACTTCGGGATGAGCGGCGAAATCTGTGATTGCCTCGGCAATATCTGCCGGCGTGTCGCTGACCAGAACGCCATGGACACCGGTATCGATAAATTCTGGAATGGCCGACACCGCGGTTGAAAGGATCGGCAGTTTCTGGCTGGCCGCTTCCATCAAAACATTCGGCAAACCGTCCCTGTCGCCATTTTCAGCGATACGGCTAGGCAAAACGAACAGGTCCGAGCGTCGCATTTCTTCGATGACTTCTGGCTGATCGCAAGCGCCACGCCAGGTGATGCGCGCGTTCACCTTGTGTGTCTCCGCAAGTGACTGCAGTTGAGACTTGAGTTCACCGCCGCCGATATGGGTCCAGTGCAAATCCAGCGAGGCTGGCAATAGAGCCAGCGCTTCAATCAGCCTGTCAAACCCCTTTTTTTCCACCAACCGCCCCACCGACATCAGAAGGAGCGGGCCATCGGTTGAGCGCGGATCGCGCGCGGGCGGCGCTGGAAACCGCAACAGATCGAGCCCGTGATACACCAAGTCAATATTTTGCGGATCACTCGCGAGGTGGCGCAGATGATCGGCACCAAAAGCAGTGCAGGTGGCTCCGAAGTGAGCGCCGAAGTTTTCGCTGTCCAGTTTCTCACGAAGCTCCCATTCCGGCGATGTCCAGATGTCTTTGGCGTGAGCAGAAAACGACCAGGGCAGTCCACGCAGTATGGACGCGTAACGAGCTACCGATGATGGCGTGTGAAGAAAATGCGCGTAGAATCCCGCAAAATCCTTCGGCAATTCACGCGCCAGAACGCAGGCCTGTCCGAAACGCCGCAGTCGGTTGGGTGTACGGTCCCGGGCGTAGTCAGAGCGAAAAACCTTTAGTACCGCGCGCAATCCCGGCATGCGGATGGCATGGATCAGCCCGCGAGAAACGCGGAATGGTTCTTGTCTAAGGTATTCTGGAAGGTAGCGCACAGGTGCTCTAAGTTGATCGTGCAGCGGATGGCGTTTGACGTCAGTCGGATGCCTCAGAGACCAGATCTCAAAGTCGATCCCGGCCCG
>JBGCFK010000128.1:0-4897 GCA_045106875.1 Paracoccaceae bacterium
CGCTCTCGAAGTCGATCTCGATATGGACATGCATCTGGACACGGCGACGCTCGATGAGGAGGCGCTTAAGGCAGCACTATCGGACGAACTCGATCTGCCGGAGGAGTTCAGCCTGCGTGCGATGGACCTGCCGCCGTCCACGAACTACCCGCATTCGCTCATGCTTGTCGTCCGCCATGGTGGCCGAAGGTCAAGCGTTCAGAACTTCCGGAAAGGCCGACGAGAGGCCATCTACATCATACCGCCAAACGAGATAATCCTGATCTACACGCCCGAGCTGCGCCAGATCGAGGTCTGTGCCAACGTACCAGCACTACGACCGGAGGTGGCGAGAGTCTTTGCAAAGACCGCATTGAATCACGACGTTTCGAGCAAGCCACTGACCTGGAAACGCTACAACCTCGCTCGTTTTCGGGAGGCTCTGACGCTGCCTGTGCCACAGATCGACGGGCTCGACGTCACTTCGGCCAGGGTTGTCGAATCTGAGGTCAGACTTGGGAATTGGTCACGAAAGCTCGCCCTCAAGGTCACGCTAGAAGACCAGGTCCAGGACATCGCCGACCGCTATCTCGGTGGAAATAACATCTTTCGTCGCGCCGAAGGCTTCAGCAGGATCGGGATCGCTGTCTCATACTTCAGACAAGGCGAGGACAAATCCCGCACCTTGCGGATCAACATTACGGGTACGAGGCGATGCAACCTTCAAGGCAACCGCGATCCGGAAGAACGCGGTCTCGGCTATGCGCTTCTCCGGGAGTGGGGCATTCTTACAGCGTTTGAGCCGATCGACGCGGATGACCTTCGTGCAATGCTGCCTCATCTCGTCAACCTGCACGAATTGCCGGACGATGAGGTAACAGGAGGATATCTCACGGACCGAGGGCTGAACATCGCCCAACTCGTCCAGGGAGGACTGCTTGAACGGGCCGACAGGCAGGATGTGATCCTGATCGACGAGGACGACACGGGCGATCGCGAGGTCAAGATCGGCGGTAGCAATGCTTATGGACTGGCCGAGGCAACTGATCTCTTCGGACACCGGCTTGGGAAGAGACCCGTTGCGGATCTCGATTGCTATTCCCTGAACCGGGAATGGCTTAGGGAGACAATCAGCCGGCACTTGAAGCCGCTGGTTGATCGTCCTGGAGCCATGGAAGTCGACACCACTCTCCATCTTATCGGTGAGATCGACATCGTTGATGCTGCCGTTCCGGTGTTTCTCGCGAGGCAGTTGGACGACGTTTCCGTACTCGCGAAGCTCGACGGACTGCTTCGTGCACAAAACAGTGCGGAGCCGGGAATCGTTCTGGCATCTGGCCGAACCCGCCCAAAGTTCCTTGGCCCCAACATCGTGGTCCCGCTCCTTACCCGTTCAGAAGGCGTCGAGACTGCGACAATGGTCGATCGAGACGCGCTCGTGCGCGCATTCAAGTCAGGACGCAGTCTTGCACTGGGGGGCTCCGCGCCTGCGGTGCTGAAAAACGACTCTGAAACAGCATCGCTGCACGTGCCCGGGAAGCCACCGCTTATGCTCACTGCAGCCAACCAGATCAGGATCTTTGAGAGACTGGTCGATGCTCACAATGCAGGCACTCCAGAGCTCAGGACCCGCGTTCTGATGGACGGCTTCGGGACCAATAGCCCGCGCCAGGCCTTCCGTTCCCCAGTCTGGAAATCGATCGTCGATGTCTACATCATCAGAGGGACGACCGGCAGGACCTGGCGGCTCGTCACCTGACAAAGCATTCCTAGCCACCGTCTCACCAGCGTCTCACCCCATACGGTGAGACCGTCTCACGAATCATGTGCTGATTGAAGGGCTCCTGATAACTTTCAAGGAGCCTGACATGGCCAATCCAATCATCGACCGTCCCCGCAACGGGGAGACCTACCACGACTGGCGCTGCCCGCGCTGCGACAAGCTTCTGGGCCGGCGCCGGGGTGACCGGCTGCACCTGCGCCACGCGCGCAATCACGAATACATCGTGAGCCTTCCCGCAACGGCGACCTGCCGGAGTTGCGGGACACTATCCGAACTCACCGACACCCCCTGATCACCCTCCGGAGCGGGCTCTCCCGCGCCGGCTTCCATCTGTAATCCAGAGGCGCGTGACGCCCTGACCCGGCCTCAGAAAGGCGCCCGACGCCCGGCCGAAAGGCAGGCGTCACATGCGAGCCCCCTGGCACGCGATCCACGCGCAGTTGTTGCGCACCCTCGACACCCACAAAACCCACACCCGATTCCAGGTGATCAGGCAACGGCAGGCCGCACTCGAAGCCTTCATCGATCCCGCCGCCCTGCTTGATCACCAGCATGCTCCGAAGGGTGACCATGCGGCGCGGAACGCCGTGCTGGCTGCGCTGGTGCGCGAGGCACAGGCTAGTCCACCGAGCGCCGATCTGGCGCTGTCGCTCATGATCATCGCGCTCTGGCCGGGCCTCGACGCCATCTACCGGCGCAGGCTCCGGCACTTCCGGAATGACCCCGCATTGCTGGCCTCCGAGATCCATGCCCGCGTGACCGAACAGATCCGACATCTCGATCTCGGCCGGGTCACGCGCATCGCCGCCACCATCCTTCTCAACATCGACCGGGATATCGGCAGGGCACTTCAGGCCAAGTGGCAACGGGATCGATTGACCGACTCCTTGGACGGCGATGAGACCGTGCGCAAGAATGTGGAGCGTGGCGACCAATTCGGTGTCAACGATAGCGCTATCCGTGACAGCGATGCGGTTGCAGCCCTCGAGAACTTGTCCGAGCCCGATGCCGCCCTTGTCCTCAACGTGGCGGTGCTCGGGTACACACAGCGCGAGGCAGCGCAACGCCACGGCCTGACCCACGACGCGGCGCGCAAAAGCTACCGCCGTGCACTCACCCGGCTGAGGCGCGAGCTGGTCGCATGAGCAGTTTTCTGCACGACCGCATGTCCCAATCGAGGGTCGAAGGTGGCGTTTCTCTCGTGAAGGCGGTCAGCGGACCGCTCCAGCTTGGAGAACTCACATGAGCGATCAGGACGAACCGATACGTCTTCCGGGCCTCTACCGGGCCTGGGAGATCTGGCAGCTGCTGGAACCCGGAGCCGAGTACCGCATCGAACCTGCCGGCCTGACCGAGGACGGTGCGGCGCTGATTGCCGTCTTCTGTCGGCGGGCTGCCGACACGCACGAGGCGTCCTGATGGCCGCGCCCTTCGGCAGTTCGGAGGCGGAGGCGATACCTTACCGAACTGGGTGGCCCGCGCGCCCCCCAGCGCCTTACGCCCTGA
The DNA here is from genome assembly GCA_045106875.1 of Paracoccaceae bacterium. Taxonomy (GTDB): domain Bacteria; phylum Pseudomonadota; class Alphaproteobacteria; order Rhodobacterales; family Rhodobacteraceae; genus Thermohalobaculum. Next base: position 3,269 of record JBGCFK010000128.1, read on the forward strand.
CGACACCTGAACTGGCGGCCCGGTGGCGGCTCAGTCCCCGCACGCTGGAGCGCTGGCGTCACCAGGGCAAGGGTCCTCCCTGGCTCGTTCTCGGTGGCCGTGTGGTCTGCCGGCTGGAGGATGTGCTTGCCTGGGAGCAGGCGCATCTTCGCGGCGGCTAGGCCCGGCTCGGGCAGGTGACACGGAGCCACACCCGCCCGGAACATGACAGGAGAGCTGATCAGGTGGCCGGCGGCCGCCCGATCGGCGTTGGGCATCCCACCTATTCCAGCGCTGCCGCAACCCTGCTCGACAACGGCTACGAGCCTCTGCCCATCGTGCCGGCCAAGAAGCAGCCACCGATGCGCGGCTGGAGTTCGGTCCCCATTGACGCGCGACAGGTCGAGGACTGGGTTGCCCGCTACCCTGATCACGGCGTCGGGCTGCGCACGGGTCAGCTGGTCGGGCTCGACATCGATATTCTCGATGCGGACCTGGCCCACGAGATCCAGTCACTGGCCATCCGGCGCCTCGGTGACAGTTTTGTCCGCGTCGGGCGCTGGCCGAAGCGGTTGCTGCTCTACCGCACGGACCATCCTGCGCCCAAGCGGGCGGTCGGCAAGGTCGAGGTCCTCGGCGCCGGTCAGCAGCTCGTGGCCTTCGGCGTGCATCCCGACACTGGCCAGCCCTATTCCTGGACCAGCGGCGACAGCCCGCTCGATGCGCATGTCTCCGACCTGCCATCAGTCGATGATGATGCCATCGCGGCATTCCTCGCTGAAGCCGGAGCACTTCAGCCGGATGCTGGCCAGTCAGGGGGCAGCAGGCCTCGGAGGTCGTCGCAGGCAGCGCCGAACCCCGGCCATGTCACGCGCGAGGGAGGTCTCGTGTTGGACGGGCGCGACGGCTGGCTCTCCACAATCGCCTTCCATGCCGTCCACGACGCAAGCGATGCAGAGATAACGCCGGATCTTGATGACCTGGCCGCCCACGTCTGGGATCGGTTCTCGGACACCACGGATCTGACCCGGCTACGGCAGGATAGCGGGCGTGGCTACGACCTGGCCGATGCCCGCCGCAAGGTCGCGGAAAAGCTGCGCCTGCTCTCGGACGGGCGCCTGCCCGAGCGTGCGCCGCAGGATGCACCACCGCCTCCCGAATGTCCGACCACGCCGGTGGAGAGCGCACGCGCGGCGCTCGATCAGACGATCCATAAGGCATGCACCGATATTCTCGGCTGGCACAGGTCGGGGATGGACACGGCACCACCAAGGATCGGCATCCGGGCGACCGTTGGGCTGGGCAAGACCACGCTCTCCCGCCGTCATCTTCTCGCCCTGCGCGCGGTCCTGAAGCAGGAAGGGCTGCCCCATCGGATCGCAATCTTCACGCCCTCGCTAGCCCTGGCCGAGGAAGCGGCCGAGGGCTGGCAGGGCTCGGGGCTGACCGTGGCGGTCCTGCGTGGCTACGAGGCGCTTCAGCCGGTATCGCGCGATCGGATGTGCCTTGACATCGAGGCGGTGCGCCTTGCGCTGACCGCAGGCGCGGATATCCAGAAAAGCGTTTGCGATGCCGGCAAGGGCAATCGCTGCGCTCACATCCAGGGCTGTGCCAAGCAGGCCAATCGCCGCGACGTGGCCGGCGCGGACA
>JBGCFK010000129.1:0-5405 GCA_045106875.1 Paracoccaceae bacterium
GTCACCGACGCCCCGCGGACATTGTTCCGCGTGGAAAACGAACAGGGCGATCTGTTCGACGCCCGGCTGGCGCGCGCAGCAAGGATCATCGGCCCAGGTTTCGCCGAAAACTCGGTCTTGGTCGATGCCGAGCGTGAAGGCCTGCGCCTTACCGGACACGCAGGTCTGCCGACTTTCTCACGCGGTGCCGCCGTCGCCCAATACATGTTCGTCAACGGCCGACCGGTACGCGACAAGCTATTGCTGGGTGCCTTGCGCGGAGCCTATGCGGACGTGCTCAGCCGTGACAGGTTTCCTGTCGTTGTGCTGCATCTGACCTGCCCGCCCGAGCAGGTCGACGTCAATGTACACCCAGCCAAGGCCGAAGTCCGCTTTCGCGAGCCCGGCCTTGTGCGCGGCCTGATCCTTTCGGCATTGCGCCATGCGCTGGCCGAGGCCGGTCACCGCGCCACCACTACAATCACGGACGCTGCCCTTGGCGCGTTCCGTCCCGAGACCCCAGCGCTGCCGCACAGCATGTACTTTGCTCCACGTCCCTCGGGGCAAGCTGTGCAGGCGGCGCTGGCGGCCCAAACGCCGAATATGGCCCCCGGGTTCGCCGAAGTGGCGGCACCTGGATGGACAGGCGCACGGGCCGAACCCGAGCAGATCGAGGACAGATCTGACCTGCCACTCGGAGCCGCTCGGGCCCAATTGCACGAGAACTACATCATCGCCCAAACGACCGATGGGATTGTCCTTGTCGATCAGCACGCCGCCCATGAACGCCTGGTCTACGAGCGGCTCAAGCGTCAGAGAGACAAGCATGGTGTCACCCGTCAGGCCCTGCTGATCCCCGAGATCGTGGAACTGGGCACCGACGCTCCGAGGGTTCTTGAGCAAGCCGATACCCTCTTGGAGTTCGGTCTGAGCATCGAGCCGTTCGGAGCCGGCGCAGTCGCGGTACGTGAAGTTCCGGCGATCCTTGGGCATGCAGACCCCGCGAGACTGCTCCGCGACGTCGCAGATGAAATCGGAGATCTTGGAACCACCGAAGGGCTCAGCGCAAAGATCGACGCCATACTCAGCCGGATGGCCTGCCACGGATCCGTGCGATCGGGCAGACGCATGCAAGCGGACGAGATGAATGCTCTGCTGCGCGAGATTGAGGCCACTCCCTTCTCGAACACCTGCAATCATGGTCGCCCAACCTGGGTGAAGCTGAGCCTGACGGATGTCGAGAAACTGTTTGGACGCAGGTGATGGCAGGATTGGAGTGGCCGGCTGATCTGAATGATCCAGTTCTTTTGGTACTGTTCGCAGGAGCGGTCACGGTCCTGTTGTTGTTCAGCCTGCTTATCTGGGCGATCCGTGCAGCAAGGCGCTCGGCAGCCGCAGCGGAACCGCTTGGCCACGGGTTGCTGGCATTGAGTGACGCCGTGCGGGGCATTGACCAGGGCCAGCACCAGCTGGCGGGTGGACTTAAACTTGTCACCGAGCAGCAGATCAATTCGCAAACCCGGATCATGGACTCGGTAGAACGACGTCTGGAAGACGTGCAGAAATCCATGGGAGAGAGCCTGTACGGTACGGCAACCAGAACTGCGCGCAGTCTGGGAGAGCTGCAGCAACGACTGGAAGCCATCGACAAGGCTCAGACCAAGATCGAGAAACTCTCGGGCGAAGTGATCGGGTTGCAGGACATACTGTCGAACAAACAGGCCCGTGGTGCGTTTGGTGAAATCCAGTTGAATGACATTATCCAGAAGGCCCTGCCGCCGGACGCTTACACCTTGCAAGCCACACTCTCGAACGGCAAGCGCGCGGACAGCCTGATCCATTTGCCGAACCCTCCGGGGCCTATTGCCGTGGACGCGAAATTTCCACTGGAGCCCTATGAGGCGCTGGTGGCCGCCGATACCGAGCAGGCCCGCAAGGCGGCTGCTCAACAATTCAGGCGGATTGTGCTGCTGCATGTGAAGGCGATTGCGGAACGCTACATCCTGGAGGGCGAAACCGCGGATTGTGCGATGATGTTCCTGCCATCAGAAGCAGTCTATGCCGAGTTGCACTCGAACTTCTCCGAGGTTGTACAAGAAGGCTTTCAATCCCGTGTTTTCATCGTATCGCCAACGACAATGATGGCGACACTCAACACTATCCGGGCAATTCTGAAGGACGCCCGTATGCGAGAGCAGGCTGGCAATATTCGCCGCGAGCTATCGCTGCTGCACAAAGACATGGAGCGGCTTGGCGAAAGGGTGGGCAATCTCGACCGGCACTTTTCACAGGCATCCAAGGATATCGATGAGATCAGGATCTCGGCGGGCAAGGCAGGAAATCGGGCGCGCAAGCTTGAGGCGTTCGAGTTTGAAGAAGCAGAACCGACGGAGCCACCACGGCCCAAACTGGTCTCTGAACAGAGCTGATGGATCAAACGGCCTCCGATGCCGCTGTGCGGCGCAGAGAAGCCTCTTCCCCGCAAAAAATCCTCCGGATTTTGTTGCGGGCGCGGGCGCCAAGCTCCCGGGTTGCGAATGACCTGAGATCTTGGCGCCAACACCTCGCGCCAGCGAAGCGACGGCGTGAGGGAAAAGGAATGTGAATGCCGCAGGCGTGAACTCCGTTTCACTGTGCTTCTCAGCGTTCGCTTTCCAATAGCAATCGAGCCCTGTACGCATTCGATATATGTTTCTCCGCAGCCAGTTGCGCGGCATTCTCATCACGCTTGGCAATCGCGGCAACGATGGCATCATGCTCATCCAACGCCTCCACGCCTCTTCCCGGGCTGCCCAATGTGGTGCTTGAAATGAGCGCCATCGACCGGCGCATGCTTTCCAGCATCTGACTCAGATATCTGTTGTGCGAGGCTCTGTGCAGTTGCCTGTGAAACCGCCGGTTGGTCAGACTCAACGCTGTCGGGTCTCCAAGCAAAGCACGGTCATCCCCGGCCATCTGACGAAGCACCGCAATCTCCTCCGGCGCCGCGTGCCGCGCCGCAAGCTTTGCTGCCAACCCCTCAACAACGCCGCGCACTTCATAAAGCTCGCCCAACTGGTCATGGTCCAGCGTCGCCACACGCAGTGAACGCCCGTCCCTTGTGACAACCCCTTGTGTCTCAAGCCGCTGCAACGCCTCCCGCACAGGTGTGCGCGAGACGCCCAGCCGTTCTGCCAGATCAGTCTCAACCAGACGCTGGCCGGGTTTCAGGTCCCCAAGGTCGACAGCCTCGAGGATCAGGGAATAGGCGTCCCCGCTGTCAGCGCCACCGGTCACGCTGACCGCTGGTCCGGCAGCTGATATCCGCGCTCGTCCAACAGCTTGCGAATGGACAGTTTCGAGATCTTTCCCGTTGCCGTATGCGGAATTTCCTCCACAAACAGCACCTCATCCGGCAACTGCCATTTGGCGAAAAGCGGACGCAGCAGATCTATGATAGCCTCGGGATCCGGAGACTTGCCCGGTTGTGGAACCACAAGCAGAATCGGTCGTTCATCCCATTTGGGGTGCGGCACGCCGATGGCCGCGGCTTCGAAGACTTCCGGGTGCGCCACAGCGGCGTTCTCCATGTCGATCGACGAGATCCACTCTCCGCCCGATTTGATCACGTCCTTGAACCGGTCCGTGATCCGCACATATCCGTTCGGGTCGAGGGTTGCCGCATCGCCTGTGTCAAACCAGTCATCGCTGTCGACGGCATCGGCATCCTGTTTCAGGTACCGCTTCACGACACCCGGCCCGCGGATCAGCAGGCGCCCCTGGCTCGCCCCATCCCATGGCTGCGCCGCTTCATCATCATCGCGAACCTCAAGATCCACGGTGAACGGACAGTGACCGACCTTCTCCTGCGTATCCAGTCGGTCTGCCGGGTTCATTGATGCAATTTCGGGCTTGAAGGAACAGATCGTGCCCAGGGGCGAAGTTTCGGTCATGCCCCAAGCATGCAGCACCTGCACGCCATAGTCGTTCTGAAACGATTCAATCACCGCGCGCGGGCACGAGGACCCTCCAATCACCACCCTGTTCAGTGTTGGCAGATCCAGCTGGTGTTCTTTCAGATGTTTCAGCAGCGGCAGCCAGATGGTCGGCACAGCGGCCGTGCAGGTCACACCATGCCCAAGCATCTCGTAGATACTGCCGGGGTCCATCATGCGTCCGGGCAACACCATCGCGCCGCCGACCAGTGGCACGGCGTACCCTGTAGACCAGCCGTTCGCATGAAACAGCGGCACCACCGGCATCAGCACGTCATTCGAGGACAATGCCAGCATATCCGGCTGTACCATGACCATCGCATGCAGCACATTCGAGCGGTGTGAGTAGACCACCCCTTTCGGATGCCCCGTCGTGCCGGACGTGAAGCAAACCCCGCAAGCATCGGTCTCGTCGCCCGGCACCCAGCCGGTGTCGCCGGTTTCGGCTTCCACGATCTCTTCGTAGCAATGCACGTTGGGAAGGGACGTCTCGGGCATGTTGGCCCGGTCCGTCATCACGACGTAGCCTTTGACGCAGGTCAGGTCCGCCGCAATCGCCTCCAGTACCGGCACAATGTCAGCGTCCACGAAGATCCACTGATCCTCGGCATGGGTGATGATGTAGACAAGCTGATCGGCCGACAGCCTCGGGTTCAACGAGTGCAGCACGCCGCCAGCGCCAGGGACGCCGTACCAGACTTCCATATGCCGGATCGTGTTCCAGGCCATGCAGCCAATCATGTCGCCGCGTTTCACACCCAGACGCCCCAGCGCCTGGGTCAGCTTGCGCGCGCGCAAATGTACCCCGGCCCATGTCGAGTGCACGATCGGTCCTTCCACGGAACGTCCGACAACCGGCCGGTCCGCGTGATATTTGGCGGCGTGGTCGATGATACGCGTCACCCGCATCGGCCAGTCCTGCATAAGCCCTTGCATGGACATCCCTCCCATCATGTTTGTTCCGAACGTAACAATCCTGCGGCGCCTGTGAAGAGGCGACATGCGTTCCTATGGGATTGCTTTGCCTGACGCCGAGGCCTAAGGCGGCGCGATGCGCACTGGTCTGATCCCTCCCCTTTGCATTGTGACTGCCATGATGGCGCTGGCCATCAGCGACAATTTCATCTGGATGATCTCGGACTCCATGAGTGTCTGGCAGTACCACGCAACCCGTTCGGCGATATTGTTGCCCCTCATGGCCTTGGTTCTGCTGCCGATGGGTCAGTTTGCCAGCCTGCGCGTGAAACGCCCCGGCGCAGTTGCTGCGCGGGCGATCTTTACGGTAACCGCACTGATACTGTACTTCGCGGCCATCCCGGCGGTGGGTGTGTCGCTCGCAGCCGCGGGCCTCTTCACATCGCCGATATTCGTGCTGCTGGTGTCGATCCTGGTGTTCAGAGAGAAAGTCAGCTGGCAACGCGTGGCCGGCATGTTTCTTGGCTTTGCGGGCGT
>JBGCFK010000013.1:0-2856 GCA_045106875.1 Paracoccaceae bacterium
CAGGCAGTGCCCAGAAATGCTCGGCGCGACAAGATCATGGCAATGCTCCTAGCGACGGTTGAATTCGGGGGAAGCCAGCGTCAACGCAAGCCCTTCCCAGCGCTCTGGCGCGGCGCCGACTGCAAATGCAGTCTCCGGGCGAAGGGCGTCGCGCAAAGTTGCTTCGGCAAAGCGGCGTGGATCCAGTGCCGACTGTTTGGCCAGCAACTGTCCGACACCGCTTGCAAACTCCAACCTCGCTGCCAGACCCTGGGGTGTAATCCAGGCTTCGGCATCCTCGGGCCAGCCCTGAGGGCCGGGCGGGCGATAGAGCGGTTGGTTCAGATTGCGCAAGCTTACAAGGAGCCGCCTTCCACTGCGGGGTCCGAGATCTCTCGCACTCTGTGCCGAGAGACCGATGGCACGTAAAGTGGATATGGCAAGATCCTGCGGACGCTTCACTTTCTGCCCGAATTCCCTCCATGCCGACCGGTGCTCAAGCATGGCCTGATAGACCGTTGGCAGATGGCCCTGACTGCGCACCCACGCGCGCTCAATATGGCGCACAAGGCCTTCATCCGGAGTGTCCGAGATAAAATGGATCGCAAGTTTACGGGCCAAATGCTGTGCGGTTTGCTTGTGCACGGCCACATCGCGCAGAAAGTCCTCGGCGTTCTGTTCATTGGCCGTGCCACCATATGTGCGCCCGAGGATTAGCTGACTTCCGGGCTCGGCGCGGCGCGGGTAAAACCCGAACTCCAGTTCCCGTCGATTGACGCCATATCCTGTCAGCAGCTGTGCGAGGCCTCGGACATCCGTCTGGGCATAATCGCTGCCGACGCCCAGTGTGTGAAGTTCCAACACTTCCCGTGCGAGGTTCTCGTTCAGTCCTTTGCCAGTGCGCTTGCCCACGGCAGAGTTGGGGCCAAAGCTGCCGACTTGATCCAGATAGGTCAGCATGGACGGGTGCCGAACAACTGCCACCAGAAGATCAGCGAAGCTACCCATCATGTGCGGGCGAATGGCGGCATGTTCATAGTCAGGTAACAGGATCGCCTGGAGCGCGTTCTTTGCGCCCACGGTGAAATGATCAGACCAGAAACCAACCAATCTCTCGAAGAGCCCGTGTGGCGAGATCGCGCGTTGGTAAAGCTGATCGGTGCCTTCGCGCATGGCCTGCTGGCGGAGCGCCTTGCGCTTTGCGCGCAGCATGTCCTCATCGGCTTTCTTTCGGCGCAACTCGCGAAACTCCGCAACATTGTCACGTCTGGCTGCATGGGGCTGGATCGGAAAGAGTGGCGGGGTCCGGGCGGCCTGATCCAGTCCCAGGATCAGGTCCTCCGGCCCGCGGGGCGCAGCCTGTTCCGGATGAAATCCATAGCCAAACCGTATGGCTGCAATGGTTCCACGGTTAACACTCATGCGTTGCCCCTTTGGCGACCCGGCCTTCGTTGGCTAACGGCACAAAGTTACCATTCCGTCGCGCTCGCCCGGGCTTGCTTGGTCATGCGACGGACGCATGTCCAAGTGGTGAGGCCGAGTGCTTGCCCGCAATCTCAGTTTTGCGGTCTTTCTCTGTCCGTCGTCAGCCCCGTAGCCCCGGCGCGGACATTGAGGAAGGTCTTCAAAAGATCAAACCAGAACTGTCCACCCAGTGTGCAACCAACGCCCAACAGTAACCAACTTAACAAGAGCTGACCAATGTCGAGGACAGTGTTGTTCTCGTCCCAAAGCGACCGATTCAAAGTGATGCTTTTGTCGCCAAACTTGGATTGCACCGTCCCTATGGCGCGTTCGGCCTGTTCGCGCACCAATCCAACAGCAAGGCGCAGCTTTTCGTCGGCTGCTGCAATATCCGCCTCGTCTATTGTCTGATTGCCATCCGTGTTGAATTCTTCGAAGGCGGCAAGGGCGTGTTCTTCTTCGGGTGTCAAAAGAGTGCTCGCCGCCTGTTTGGCGCGCGCGCTGAGCAGTAACTGGTTCACCTTTGGTGCATCAATTGCAAACAAGCCGACCGATCCGGATGCAACGGCTGCTTCGGCTTCGGCAACGATGGCGCTGCGCAGTGCATCATCGCGTGCGAGTTGCTTGCCATAGCCGATCAGATCGAACCCCAGCCCTGCTGCCATCACGAACCCGATCGCGAACAACATGGTCTTGGCCCGGCGCACATACCAGCCGGTGACGCGGTCCATGGCTTCGTCGAACCAGCGGGCGAGTTGCTGCTCCACATCCGCGATCAGTGCGTAGATTGCTTCGGAAGTCTTGCGCTTCGTCTCGTCTATCGCGCCGTCGATCGTCGCCGTCGCATCGGCTGCAAGCGCGCTAAAGTCCACTTGTGCAACAATCTGTTTTAAACGATCCCGGAGGCGGTGTTCCATGGCCAGTCCGTCAATGATCTGCTCGGCCGTTTGGAGCGCGGTGTCAGCAGTCGCCGCAGCACCATGCATCCTTGCTTCCAACTCTTTCTTCCGCTCGACCAGCGTCTCAACCAGTGCCCGGGCGAAGGTACCCTTGGGAATTGATGATGGGAGCCGATCCTTTTCCCGCGCGCCCTTGCCCCAGATGAAGGCCCATTGCAGGATTTTCTGAACCCTGTTCTTCGGACCTTTCAGTCCGCGAATAGCCGGATGCTCCAGAAGGTCGTGTCCGAAATCCTCGTCGGCGACCAAACGGACAATACCCTTGCGTAAATGTTCTCCACGATAGTTCAGCACGCCTGCTATTGCCTCCTGCAATGCGCTGGCGATCAGACTGAAGGTGAGAATGGCGAAAATGACACCGATGCCGATGTCGATCAGCACGATACCGGTCAGCCCGGCTTGTCCAACAAGTTCTGACATGAAATATTCCCCAATTGCTCAACGAGGGGAAGTC
>JBGCFK010000130.1:0-5424 GCA_045106875.1 Paracoccaceae bacterium
AATCAGCCCTCCGGTGTGGTCGAACTGCCCGTGGAGTGGATCCGCGACGACGCACCCTACTGGGCCATGGACCGCTTTTCCGGACTGCGGCCCTACACACCGCCTTCGGGCGTGCTGGAGGTCTTCAAGCGTGAGTTCAACGGCGCCTATGCCGATAACGGCTTGTTTTTGTTGACAATGCACCCGCATTTCATCGGGCACCGGTCGCGCATTCAGGTGCTGGAGGAGCTTATCCAACACATCAAATCCCATGCCGGCGTCTGGTTCGCCACCCATGCGGATATCGCCCGATATTGCCGCGAGCAGGCCGGGATGTAACGCCCGTTCGCGCGTTGGTTAATGCATCTGACGTCGGGACCCACCCGTATGGCACCTGTACCGCAAGCGTATGGCGTGGGTATGGCAAGCGTATGTACAGCAAGTCGGTAGCCATGGATTAACCGCGCGCAACATTGATTAAATAGTGGCGCAGATCAGCAGTGCGGAATGCCCAAAGCGCAGCCGCCATCCGTGGTCAATGACGTTCGTTGACACCAGCTCGCTTCATGAGCTTCTCATACACACATCGTCCGCTTCGAGCCAAAACTTACTCAAGTCGTGATACGATGGAACGGAAGCCTACTGGGAAAACTCGCTTTCGTTTGCGTAGGGAAAATAGAAACTTTGCACGAAGTGGGATAGTTCACCGATTTGACTACCAATCACCTCATCCCGTTTTCGATCCCGGACATCTAGCTTGGCAGGAGCTGAGGTTGGGCACGGACTAACTCACGCCGCTTCATTTCGTAGAAAATTCGCGAGCTTGTCTGCAGGCAGGGGTTTTGAAAATGCATAGCCCTGAAGGCGAGTAACACCCATCGAACGCAGGATCGAAACCTGGTCCATGCTTTCAACACCCTCGGCGAGCACCACCATATCCAAGGTTTTGGCCAGATCGACGAAGACCTTTAGCAGTTGTCTAGGCTGTTCGGCATGCACGATGTTGTCGATAAACTGCTTATCGACTTTTATCGTGTCCGGCAGAACGCGTATCAAACCCGCAATCGACGCGTGACCGGTTCCAAAATCGTCGATCTCTACACCGACCTTCAACTCGCGCAACTGGTCTAAAACAAGCAACGTCTTCTCGTCTGCATCATCCAGAAAGATTGCCTCAACGAGTTCAATATTGACCGATAGGCCGCTTTTGGTTGCCCTGCTCAGCATCTTGATCAAGCCCGGCTCCTGCAAGCGCTTGCCCGAAACGTTGACCGACAGAGGAGGTACATCGATACCAATCTTGGCCAATGTCTCAAACGTCGCGATCGCCTTTTCCGCGACGCACGCGTCGATCTGAGACGTCAGCGACAGCTCATCGGCAACACCAAGGAAGGCGCCCGGAGCCAGAATCGTGCCGTCACTCTGCTGCCAACGCGCCAATACTTCGGCACCAACCACCTGCAATGAGTTGGAGTCGACTTGCGGCTGAAAGAACGGAATGAATTCATCATTCTCCAATGCCGCGCGCATTTGCCCGGCCAGATCATTTTGCCGCCGAATCTCGGCTCCCAACGATATTTCATAGAGATGAACGCAGTTTTTCCCGTTTCGCTTCGCACGGTAGAGTGCTTGATCAGAATTCAAGATGCCTTGCTCTGCTTTGAAGTGTCGGTGAGTTTGAACGTCGATCCCCGCGCATGCGCCGACATGGCATTGCAGGGTATCGATGTGGATCGGCCGTCTGATTGCGGCTATCGCATCGCGCGCAAGCTGCACCGTTGCACCCGAAGATCGCACGGGATGCAGTACAAGAAACTCATCTCCACCGACTCGGGCAATCGCGATTGCGGCGGGAAAGCAGTTCTTTATCCGCTGCGAAACCTCGCACAGCACGGCATCCCCGATGCCATGTCCGTGCATGTCGTTGACCTGTTTGAAGTCATCCAGATCGATGTTGATGAACCCAATCAGCGCATCGCTTGAAGTTTTCATCGAAGTCTTGAACACGTCGTCCAGCCCACGCCGGTTCAACAGTTCCGTCAGCGGGTCAATCAACGCCATCCGCGCCACTGTTTCTGCTGCTTCTGCTTTTGCCCTGACCGAAGCCAGTTCGACGGCGCTATCATTGAAGACTTCGACAGCGCGCGCAAGTCGGCCAACTTCGTCGGTTCTCAACGTGTCAGTTGGACGGATGTCGAGATCACCTGCTGCCGCTCTTTCGATCTGCCTCGTCACGCGGCTGACCGGCACTGTGACAGAAAGTGCTACGAAACACAGCACGACACCGAAAATCGAAAACGCAATGATGGCAAAGATCGCAGCATCAGCACCGATCCGTGTCAGTTTGGCGTCAATAGCATCGCGAGAGAAAACCACGATAACGTTCCCTATCTCTCCATGCGTTTCGTGTTGCAGGGGGGCGGCGAACGCGAAGTTGGTGCCGAATGCACCACGCATGGATCCGTCGGCGAAAGACGACAACTTGGTATCCCAGTCTTCAGGAACGGCGGGTTCTGAGGGGAACGTCGCAAACATACCCGCTTGGTCCACGACCTGCGCAAAAACGAAGCCTTCCCATTCCTCCAAAGCTGAAAGATCGTCGAGGACAGCATCTTCATCGAATTCCCAGACACCTGTGGCAACAGGCACGGCGATGGATTGCACCGCCTTCTGACCGTTGGACAAAAATGCTGAACTCGTTTCCTGAGATAGATGGGAAATCCAGAAATATGAATAGCTTCCGACGAAAAGAGTCAGGGTGGCAAGCGACGGAACCAGCAACCTGGACATGAGAGAATGAAAGCAACGCAAACCTACCTCCCGAAACTCTTCATCAATTCGAAATAAATACGAAAAATCTTTATGAAATATAAAAATCTATTGTGTAATATAATAAGCCAAAATTAACTGTATTTACGGATTCAATTGTTAAATATTTGGAGAGAGGCTGTATCTGGTTTTTTTGGGAGGCTATATGATACGCACTTTTCTTTCAGCAGCTGTAGTCGCATGCTCGGTCGCCGCGCAGGCGGGCGCAGATGACGCCATCGATGTGATCTTCATTAATCCGGGGAACGAAACACAGTTCTGGGGTGAGGTCTCAGATACGATGCTCGCCGCGGCGCAAGATCTCGATATCAATCTTGAAATCATCCATACGCACCGCGATCGCATAAAAATGGTGAATGCCGCGGTCGAACTCGCCTCAAGAGAAGACAAGCCTGATTATGCAATAATTGTGAATGAGCTGTTGCAGGGCCCGTTGCTGATGGCTGCCCTCGAGGATGCCCACATTCCAACTTTCGAGCTTCTCAACCGCCTGACCGATGAACAGCGGGCCGATTACCTGTCGTCTGGTCGGACCATGCAACAGGTTGTTGGCTCGATCGTACCAGACAACGAAATCGCAGGGTACGAGATGGCATGGTCTTTGATCAAAGCCGCCCGCAACGCAGGCAAGAATGTGGACGGCATCACGATGCTGGCGCTGCTTGGGGACGCCGCCACCCCAGCGGCACTGCAGCGCGAGGCAGGAATGCGTCGGGCGCTTGACGAAGCCGGTGATGTCACCCTCGTCCGGTCTTTCCCGGTCTTGTGGAGTCAGGAGACCGCTTACAAGCGAACGGCCAAGATGCTGTCCAGAGTTTCGCTGGATACGATCTGGTCCGCCAATGATCAAATTTCCTTTGGTGCACAACAGGCCGCGCGCGAGGCTGGGTTGATCCCGGGCGAAGACACGTTCTTTGCCGGATTGAACTGGTCAGCTGATGGTTTGGAAGCCGTCGCGAACAACCAAATGACCCTAACCCATGGTGGCCATTTCTTCGCCGGGGCCTGGTCGATGGTCCTCTTGCGTGACATCCACGATGGGCGGCTCGCCAGAGGTTCGCATGTCGAGTTTCCCATGTCTGCCGTAGACCGCTCTAACGTCGAGGGGTTCCTGAAGAACTTCGCGAGCAGAAACTGGGATGACGTAGACTTTTCTCAGTTCCGCTGCGGAAGCGAGGGAGCTGCCAGTTATTTGTTCACCACTCAGTCAATCCTGAGTGCTACCGGAAAGGCATATTGACGGAATACCGCTGACAGATCACGGTTCGTTATCAATCGAGTTCCGACCCCAGATCGGGTTCAAAGCGAAAAGTCAGTTGTCGCGCGAATGGCCAGTGTTGGCGCGCGCTCTGCATAGCTCGAGCGGCAGCGTAGCTGGCATCCCTATCGCAGCGGCTAACGGGTCGGGGCCAACTCAGTACGACGGAATACCCAGAGTGAACCCGCCATCAAGGGTCAGTACAGTACCTGTAGCATAGGCTGATTCAGCCGACAGCAGCCAGCGGATCGCGCGGGCGATCTCATCGGGTTCACCCTCGCGCGCGGCAGGAATACGGGCGAGCTTGGCCTTGTGTTCGGCGGCCCCTGCGCCTGCTGCGTGGGCCACGACTTTCTCGGTTGCGATCAGCCCGGGTGCAATTGCGTTGACCCGAATTCCCAGCGGCGCCAATTCGACAGCCATGACCTTGGTAAGTTGAACCAACCCGGCCTTTGACGCTGCATAATGCGCAACACCGGGCCGGGCGAGCACTGCCGCTGTTGACGCCACATTCACGACCTGCCCGCCCTGCCCGCTCTCGCGAAGGTGCCGGGCGAACGCCTGCGTCACCAGAAAGGGCGCGCGCAGGTTGACCGACAGAACGTTGTCCCATTCGGACGCATCCATCTCCAGCATCGGCGTGACCGGATAAATCCCGGCACAGTTAACAAGCCCCCAGATATCCGGCGTGAGCACAAAGGCCTCCGCCATGGCGGCACGGATCTGCTCCGGGTCCGACAGATCAGCTGCCAGCGCGTGAAAGCCTGCGCCCAGATCAGGCGGTGTCTCCTGATCGATGCCAACAACGTCGGTACCATCTGCGAGGAACAGCCTGGCGGTGGCTAGACCGATCCCGGCAGCAGTGCCTGTGATCAGGACAGCTGTCATTCCGACAACAGGCAGGCATCCCAGCGACCGCCCGAATTTTCAATCAGGTCCGGCACATCCGCTGCACAGGTGCCGATCGCTTTCGGGCATCTTGTGCGAAAGCGACAGCCCGACGGCAGATTGCCGGGGTCGGGGGGCTCGCCCTCCAGCCAGAACGTCTCAGTGATGCGCTGCTTGCCGATCTGAGGGATCGCGGAGAGCAGCGACTGGGTATACGGGTGGCGCGGGTTCTCGAAGACCTCTTTCGTCGGGCCAAGCTCTACGACCTTGCCCAGATACATCACCGCGACCCGGTCGCAGATCATCCGCACGACGCTGAGATCGTGGGAGATGAAAACGTAAGTCAGGTCAAACTGATTTTGCAGGTCAAGGAACAGGTTCAGGATCGTGGCCTGCACCGAGACATCGAGACCCGAGGGCGGCTCATCGAGGGCGGCCAAGCGTGGGGGCAACGGCAGAATGCGCGCCGG
>JBGCFK010000131.1:0-3770 GCA_045106875.1 Paracoccaceae bacterium
GTGGCTCAGCCGAAACTATGCATCACTCGACCAGCCCCGCGCTAGTCAACCTTTGGTCACGCTCTGTCCGACACGCGATCTTCAAAGCCGAGTTGCTTCAGGGTCTGCAATATGATGTAGGCCTTGGGTCCGGAAACTGTCAGCTTTCGTATCGTGCGCCTTCGGACACGGATGCACAGCACCTTGCATGTCTGCAACGCCCAAGCGAGTCCATCTTGAAGGACCAACTCGAATACGTCCGGAACTACGCGTTCCTTCGGAATGAACGGGCGGTCGAGATCGAAGTCCAAGTCAGCGACATTCACAGCTTCGTCGCAAGTGTTGTTGGACTTCAGCCGCGCCGTTTCCGGTACACCCTGGAACTGCTCGAGGTCGTCCAATCGGTGACCGTCCTTGTTGAGATGCGGATCAAACATGCGCTGGGTGTGAAGCGGCCTGTCGAGTTTTCGCCACAGGTCCAGCCAATGATTCCGACACCGCAGCACGGCAGCTATCCGAGTGGCCATACCACAGAGGCTTTTATTGCAGCGTTCATGATTGACGGTCTGATCCGTGCCGCAAGCGCTAGGCCAATCGACACTGAAGATCTGAGGTTTGTCCAATTGATGCGACATGCCGAGCGCATCGCTCTGAACCGGGTCGTCGCCGGTGTGCATTTCCCGATCGACAACGCCGCCGGGATGGTGTTGGCCTGGACGCTCAGCGAGTACTACATGCGCCGCTTCGGTGAGTTCGGCACACTGCATTCGCGGAACTTCGATGGAACCGATACAGACCCGTTCGACTATCGCAGGGTTCTCAACTGCTATGGTGGCACTCCTCTCCCGGAGATTGGGGCCAGCCCAGAACTGGTAGTCCTTTGGCTTGAGGCCAAAAAAGAGTGGGAAGGCACATACATACCGCTCGAAGAATGCGATGAGGGGGAAGAACAATGACCATCTCGGCATTCGATCCCATTAAGCCTGATCGCTATCAGGACTGGCAGCGGCAGTGGTCCGCCGACAACGGGGACCACTGGGTCAACATCATCGTCAACATCCCAAACGATGACGAGTTCGACGCCCGGATTGAGCGACTGGTGGCCCTCCTCGATCCCGAGACTACGCCAGACTCGGGAGAGCCGGAAGGACTGCGCGCCTCAGCAGATGAACGGGCGTTGTTGGGGACCATCAACGTCAAAACCCCCAACCCCAAGTTGTTACCGGCTTATCAGCGCATCTTCTTTTTCTACCTTCGGGAAAGCGAGGTGTTCGACGCAGCTAACGGACGTTTCATCGACCGCGATCTCTACGAGACGCTCTATGCTGGACCACCGCTGTTTGGTCTGAACCTGGAAGATATTGGCCGAGGTAAAGCTTCACTGACTTCTTCCCAGAGACCATCTCTCATCGAGGAACCGGTAATCGGGATCATCGACTACGGGATTGGCTTCGCCCATGAACGGTTCAGGCTGAAAAACGCTTACGGTCGGTCACGCGTCCGTGCGCTTTGGGTCCAGCGGCGGGAAGTCTCTGACGATAGTGGGAATGTCGCGCTTGGACAGCGATATGACTCGGCGGAGTTGGATGGCCTCGTGCCCGGGAAAGAGGACCGGGACATCTACCGAGATTTAGGTCTCCTCAACTTTGGGCCGGACCTACCAAACAAAATCGCGGAACCGGATCCAGGTCAGGAACGCCTCAACCCGTTGTCGCAACGTGTCACGCACGGAACCCATGTGCTCGACCTCGCGGCAGGTGAACAACCCGAGGAGTCGGACGCGCCCAGTATCCTGGCCGTCGAATTGCCTCCCGAAGCCGCCGAGGACACATCTGGCGTGACCATGGCCAGCTATGTGCTCCAGGGTTTGCGGCAGTTGATGCTCTGGGCGGATACGATTGATCAAAGCCCTGGCGAAACATCCGACCGCCCTATGATCGTGAACTTCAGCTTCGGCATTACGGCGGGACCAAAGGACGGCAGCTCGACCTTTGAGCAGATTGTCGACTTGATGATCGGGAGCCGCCTAAACACCCATTGCATGCTGCCCGCAGGGAACCATCGTCGTCAGCGACTGACGGCAGGCGTCGAGGTCATTCCTGATCAGGCCCACACGGTTGACTGGCTGATCCGTCCCGACGACCGGACCTCCAGCTTTGTCGAAATCTGGTCGCAACCGATCGACAGCGCCGACCTGCCCTATGCGGTCCATGTGACGGCACCGGGTGGTGAAAGCCTGACGGCCCTGAGCGACTCCGGTAAGGCGTGCGAGCTTCGCCCAGCAGGTGCCACCGCGCCCTGGGCGGCCGTCTACACCGACTGCGATCCGGATACCCATCGCTGGCGGGTGTTCGTAGCTGTGGGTCCAACGTCGGACTATGACGACTACGCTGCGGTCGCACCGATGGGCGCGTGGAAGATCACGTTCGAGAGCAAACGCCGTCACCCCATCGCGGCCTCGGTCTTTGTTCAGCGCGATGAGACGCCTGTCGATTTCTATCGAGACGGACGCCAGAGCACATTGGACCACGCCGCCGCCTATGACTGGGACGAGAGCTTTCTGGCCTACACTCGGCTCGGCGACGGACCGCTGACCGAAAAGACTAGTTTTACTGCCATCGGCAGCGGGCGTTGCACGGATGTGATCGGTGCTGCAGTCGATGAGGCTAGGGAGACCGCCGCGCCCTATACGGCCAGCGGGCCGGTGGGCGGCCGCGTAGGGCCGAATTACTCGGCAATCGCAGAAAGAGGTTGGGCGCATCGCGGTGTGCTCGCTGCCGGCACTCTCAGCGGCACAACGTCGATCCTGGCAGGGACCAGCGTCGCAGCCCCTCAGGCGGTGCGTGCACAGGCGCGTGGAGAGGCAGCTCGCACCGAAGGCGACTACAAAGACGACACTGAGATCGCCGGCGGTCGTGCCCGCCTGCCTCCGAACGATCCGGACGAGCGTCGCCACCTAATTGGCCACGGCGTCCTACCGGCACCTGCAGAACGGGATCTGAAACGGAGGTACTCCCCGGGATAGCCGTGACCTAAAACCCTCATTTTCAGCAACGGAGATTAAAATGACTTCGAATTTCAAGGGCGCTGCCTGCATCGCGGCGCTGACAGTGAGCGGCTGCGCGTCTGTCGCAATCGAAGACATTCGGAACGAGCGCACTCAGGAAAAGATCCAGGCGGGCAAAGTCATCACCGGGTCGCTTGCTTATGCGCTTCCAAAGACAGTGATTGATGTCCTCCAAAGCGACGATGGCCGACTGGATTTGCAAACGCGGCTGGTCGCTGACCCCGAGCATGTCTATCGTGTAAACTATGTGCCCAGCCCCTTTTCAGACGACACCTGGGACATCTCGGTTGATCCTGTCACAGGACTTCTGGCCAGCGTCTCACTTTCGCTGGAGGACAAGACGGATACGATTGTCGAGAAGGCGGCAGAGAGCGCCGGTGTCTTGACGCCATTGTTCTCTGGAGATGATCCGAACTTCACGTTTTTGACCAGCATCGACCTCAGCAACTCGGCATCGTTCCTGGAAGCTCAAAACGCTCTCCAAGGATTGGGTATCTCCGGGCTGACCTGTACCGGGGCTTGTGGAGGCGGAGCCCCCCGCGTGAAAGGCGCCCAGAGCACCATTCTGCATCGTGCGCCCATGCCAATGGAGATCTCGTTCGTCAACGACCAAGGCCGGACGCAGACGTTCTACCTCTCCAGCGTAACCCAATCCCCGATTCTGGGCGTTCCGGCAGTGCGCTCCTTCGGCGTGAAGCGTGATCTGACTGTGGTGATCCAGAAC
>JBGCFK010000132.1:0-12081 GCA_045106875.1 Paracoccaceae bacterium
TTCACGGGGCTTGAAAGCCGTCCCTACGACCGGGCAGCGACCTCGCAGAAGTGCGTCCGTGCAGGCGGCAAACACAATGACCTCGACAATGTGGGATACACTGCCCGGCACCACACTTTCTTCGAAATGCTGGGTAACTTCTCTTTTGGCGACTACTTCAAGGACCATGCGATCGAGCTGGCCTGGAATCTCGTGACACGCGATTTCGGGCTCGACAAATCCCGTTTGCTGGTCACCGTGCACCAGACCGATGACGAGGCGGCAGCACTCTGGACCAAGATCGCAGGCTTGTCCGACGACCGGATTATCCGCATCGACAGCGACGACAACTGTTGGCGCATGGGCGATACCGGACCAAACGGGCCATGCACCGAGATTTTCTACGACCATGGCGATCACATCTGGGGCGGACCTCCCGGCAGCCCGGAAGAGGACGGTGACCGCTTCATCGAAATCTGGAACCTCGTCTTCATGCAGTTCGAGACGTTTCCGGGCGGTGAGAGCAAACCCCTGCCCGCACCATCGGTCGATACCGGTATGGGGCTCGAACGCATCGGGGCGCTGCTGCAGGGCAAACACGACAATTACGACACGGACCTGATGCGGACCCTGATCGAGGCGTCGGCAGGCGTGACTGATGGCGATCCGGACGGACCGGGTAAAATGCACCACCGGGTGATCGCCGACCACATCCGCGCGACCTCTTTCCTGATCGCAGATGGCGTGTTGCCATCAAATGAAGGACGCGGCTATGTGCTGCGTCGGATCATGCGCCGCGCCATGCGGCATGCGCATTTGCTGGGGGCAAAGGATCCCGTGATGTTCAGACTGGTCCCCGCCCTGGTCGCACAGATGGGACAGGCCTTTCCAGAACTAGGTCAAGCGCAGGCGCTGATCACTGAGACCCTGGAGCTGGAGGAAAGCCGCTTCCGAACAACGCTGGATCGCGGACTGAAACTGCTGGAGGCCGAGTTGGTGGACCTCGCACCGGATACAGCCCTGCCCGGCGACACGGCGTTCAAGCGCTATGACACGTTTGGCTTCCCACTCGACCTCACGCAGGACGCGCTCCGCGAGATGGACAGGACGGTGGACACGGATGGGTTCAACACCGCAATGGAAGCTCAGAAGGCTGCCGCAAGGGCTGCCTGGAAAGGCTCGGGCGATGCCGCTGACGAGACAATCTGGTTCGACATCGCGGATCAGCACGGCACGACAGAGTTCTTGGGCTACGACACAGAGATCGCAGAGGGCCAGATCCTCGCAATCGTTAAGGACGGCGTGTTGGTCGAGAAGGCAGATATCGGCGATGATTGCTGGTTGGTGCTGAACCAGACCCCGTTTTACGGCGAGAGTGGCGGGCAGGTTGGCGACAAAGGCACAGCTGCAACGGATGACGGCGCTGCTGATATAACTGACGTGCAGAAGAAGCAGGGCGTCTTTGCGCATCATGCACGTGTCACCGAGGGCGAGGTCAGAGTTGGCTCGGCCACAGGGCTGAAAGTGGACAGCGAGCGGCGTGGCGCCATCCGCGCCAACCACTCGGCAACGCACCTGATGCACGAGGCATTGCGTGGGCATCTTGGCGACCATGTGGCCCAGCGTGGCTCGCTCGTGGCACCAGACCGCTTGCGGTTCGACTTTACGCATCAAAAGGGTTTGAGCCCGGACGAACTGCGCGGTGTCGAACGTGAAGTGAACGCATACATCCGCCAGAACGCCGAGGTCACGACAAGATTGATGACGCCTGATGAAGCGACAGAGATCGGCGCAAGGGCTCTCTTTGGCGAAAAATACGGCGACGAAGTGCGTGTGGTCTCGATGGGCACCCGCCCAGAAGGCGAGACTGGGCCGGCTGGACAAACCTATTCGCTGGAACTTTGCGGCGGCATCCACGTCGCGCAAACCGGCGAGATCGGCACCTTTGTTCTGACCTCGGAGGGCGCGTCGTCCTCCGGCATCAGACGCGTTGAGGCGCTGACTGGGGCCGCTGCATATGACTACCTCGCGGAACAGGACCACAGGCTGGCCGAGGTTTCCTCGGTGTTGAAGACCCGCCCGGAAGATGCCGCGGATCGTATTCGTACGCTGATGGACGAGCGACGCAAGATGGAAGCTGAGATTGCAGAGCTGCGAAAACAGGTCGCGCTTGGCGACAACGGAACCGCGGGCCCGGATGCCTTGGAGATCAATGGCCGCAAACTGCTCGCGCAAGTGCTGCCCGGCATCAATCCGAAGGATCTGCGCGGGTTGATTGACGAACATAAAACCGCCCTCGGATCCGGGGTGGTAGTGCTGATAGCCGATACAGACGGCAAGGCTGCGGTCGCCGCAGGCGTAACGGACGATCTGACGGGAGACATTTCGGCAGTCGATCTGGTGCGCGCTGCAGTTGAAAAACTAGGCGGCAAAGGCGGCGGAGGTCGCGCAGACATGGCACAAGGCGGCGGACCCGACGCGTCAGGGGCTCCTGCAGCGTTGGAAGCCGTCAAAGATCTGCTGACCTGACACGGAACTATCAACTGGCGTCCCCTCCCCGGACCGGGGAGGGTCAGGGAGGGGTTGACGCAAAGGCATCTTCGGGATCGCTTGCGGCCCCGAAGCCCGGTTGATCAGACCAGCATCATCATCGGATCTTCGAGGTTCGCCTTTATCACATCAAGAAACTGCGCCCCAAGCGCACCATCTATGACCCGGTGATCGACCGACAGCGTGACGGACATGACAGTCGCAACCGCCAGAACGCCATCCCTGACGACCGGCTTCTGCACCCCTGCCCCGACAGCAAGGATCGACGCATGCGGCGGATTGATCACCGCATCAAAGTTGTCGATGCCGAACATGCCAAGGTTCGAGATCGCAAACGCTCCGCCCTGATACTCGTGTGGCGCCAACTTACGCTCCCGTGCGCGGCCTGCCAGATCCTTCATCTCAGCCGAAAGCTCGGCCAGACCTTTGGCATTGGCATCGCGCAGCACCGGTGTGAAAAGCCCGCCCTCGATTGCGACCGCCACAGCGACATCTGCGGCCTTGAACTGCAACACGCGATCTCCGGCCCATACAGCGTTTGCACCTGGCACTCGCTGCAACGCCATTGCACAAGCCTTGATAATGAAGTCGTTGACTGACAGCTTGGTCCCGGACTTCTCCAGCTTCGCATTGAAGGTTTTGCGTACGTCCAGCAAGGTATCCAGCTCGATATCGCGACGCAGATAGAAATGCGGAATGGATTGCTTGGCCTCGGTCAGACGCGCAGCAATGGTCTTGCGCATCCCATCGAGTGGCACCTCCTCGTAGGCGCGATCCTCGTACATCTTGCGCACCGCTTCTGTGGAAGGCCCTGCTGCCATCGCGGATGCCGCCGGGGCTGGGGCCGCAGATGGTGCCGGAGCGGCAGCAACCGCTGCCGTCGCAGGTGAGAAATCCTCGACATCAGCTTTGACGATACGACCCTTGGGGCCGGTGCCCGTGACTTGGGTCAGATCAATGCCCTTATCCGCTGCGATCCGGCGCGCCAGCGGCGAAGCAAAGACACGTGCCCCGCCTCCTGTTGCCACACCTGAGGCAGGCGCTGTCACAGCAGGCGCTGGAGCAGCAGAAAGCGTTGCTGCCTCGGCCGCTGGAGGCGTAGCAGTGGGCGGCGCAGCAGCGGGCGCAGGTGTCGCAGCATCGCCGATATCAGACGCGCTCTCCCCATCCTCCAGCAATACTGCAATCACCGCATTGACCTTGACTGCCTCGGTCCCCTCGGGAACCACAATCTTACCGACCACGCCTTCGTCGACCGCTTCGACTTCCATAGTCGCCTTGTCGGTCTCGATTTCGGCAATGATGTCACCGGACGCAATCGTGTCCCCCTCTTTGATCAACCACTTGGCGAGGTTGCCCTCCTCCATGGTCGGCGAAAGCGCGGGCATTGTGATGTTGATAGGCATCGCGCGCTCCCCTCAGCGATAGCAGACGGACTTAACCGCCTCGATGACTTCTGGCACGGTGATAAGCGCCAGCTTTTCAAGGTTGGCGGCATACGGCATCGGCACATCCTTGCCCGTGCAATTGATGACGGGCGCGTCCAGATAGTCGAAAGCTTCCTGCATCAGCACGGCAGAGAGGTGGTTCCCGATGGAGCAGACCGGCCAGCCCTCCTCGACCGTAACACAGCGATTGGTCTTCATCACGGATGCCACCACCGCACCGGTATCCATTGGGCGGATGGATCGCAAGTCAATCACTTCTGCATCAATTCCATCCGCGGCCAGCGCGTCAGCGGCCTCCATCGCGTAGGACATCCCTATGCCAAAGCTGACGATGGTCACATCAGTGCCCGAGCGGGCGACACGCGCCTTGCCCAGGGGCACAGTGAAATCATCGACATCCGGAATTTCGAAAGAACGACCGTAAAGGATCTCGTTTTCCAGGAAGATCACCGGGTTTGGGTCCCGGATCGCAGATTTCAGCAGACCTTTAGCGTCCGCTGCCGTGTAGGGCTGCACAACCTTGAGACCGGGGATCTGCGCGTACCACGCTGCATAATCCTGAGAGTGCTGTGCCCCCACACGGGCTGCTGCCCCGTTCGGACCACGAAACACGATCGGACAGCCCATTTGACCGCCGGACATGTACAGGGTTTTTGCCGCCGAGTTGATGATCTGGTCGATCGCCTGCATGGCAAAGTTGAATGTCATGAACTCTACGATGGGACGGAGTCCGGCAAAAGCTGCCCCGACACCGATGCCGGTAAAACCATGCTCGGTAATAGGCGTATCGATAACACGGCGTTCGCCAAACTCGTCGAGCAAACCCTGGGAGATCTTGTAGGCACCCTGATACTCGGCAACTTCCTCGCCCATCAGGAAGACGTCGTCATCCTTCCGCATCTCCTCTGCCATGGCATCGCGTAGAGCTTCGCGCATAGTCTGGGTCTTCATGGGCGTGCCTTCGGGCCAATCGGCCTGCGCAGGAGCGGCCATCGGTTGGGCCGGTGTGGCGGCTGGAGCAGGCGCTGCGGGCGCGGCTTCGGTCACGGCAGGTGTGGCTGCAGGAGTTGCTGCCCCGACCTCACCTATATCGCTCGCGCTTTCGCCTTCTTCCAGAAGAACGGCAATGACGGCATTCACCTTCACAGCCTCTGCGCCCTCATCAACTACAAGCTTGCCAACAATGCCTTCGTCGACAGCCTCGACTTCCATGGTCGCCTTGTCGGTCTCGATCTCGGCAATGATGTCGCCGGACGAAACCGTATCGCCTTCTTTCACCAGCCATTTGGCCAGCGTGCCTTCTTCCATGGTGGGAGAGAGCGCAGGCATGAGTACTTCGATGGTCATATTCCAGCCTCCCTCAGGCGTAGATGTCGGTCCAAAGCTCGGCTTCGCCGGGCTCGGGGCTTTCCTGCGCGAACTTGGCGGCATCATTGACCACCGCTTTCACGTCTTTATCGATGTTCTTGATCGTGTCTTCATCAGCGAGACCGTTTTCCATGATCAGCTTGCGCAAACCATCGATAGGGTCTCGTTCCTCACGCATTTTAGAGACCTCATCGCGGGTTCGGTACTTGGCCGGATCCGACATCGAGTGTCCGCGGTACCGATAGGTCTTGATCTCGAGAATATAGGGGCCTGCACCCGAGCGGCAGTGCTGCACGGCGCGCGCGCCTGCGTCCTTCACCGCCAGCACGTCCATGCCGTCCACTTCTTCGCCCGGGATCCCGAACGCCTCGCCGCGCGTATAGAGCGCAGGTGTCGACGTCGAGCGCTTCTGGGCCGTACCCATGGCGTATTGATTGTTCTCGATCACAAAGATGCAGGGCAGTGCCCAGAGCGCGGCCATGTTGAACGTTTCGTAGATCTGACCCTGGTTCGCGGCTCCGTCGCCAAAATAGGCGAGGCTGACGTTGTCATTGCCACGGTATTTGTTGGCAAAGGCAAGACCTGCACCGATCGGCACCTGCGCGCCGACAATACCATGTCCGCCGTAGAACTTCTTCTCGGACGAGAACATATGCATGGAGCCGCCTTTGCCGCGCGAATAGCCGCCCTCGCGTCCGGTCAGCTCGGCCATCACTCCGCCTGCGTCCATGCCGCAAGCCAGCATGTGCCCATGATCCCGGTACGACGTGACGACCTGATCCTCACCTTCGCGGCAATTGGCTTGCAGCCCAACGACCACGGCTTCCTGGCCAATGTAGAGGTGACAGAAGCCGCCAATCAGCCCCATGCCATAAAGCTGGCCCGCCTTCTCCTCGAAGCGCCTGATCAACAGCATGTCCTTGTAGTACCCCAGCAGCTCGTCAACTGGTGGCAGGTTTTTCTTGGCGGCGGTCGAGGATTTCCTCGCTGTCGCTCGCTTGGCCGGTGTCTTGGTTGCAGCAGCTTTGCTGGCCGTAGCCTTACGTGCCATTCGTTCCTCCCAAATTCCGTCGTCCAAGCTTGCAGGGTCCCGGACGGAGACGTTCTAGCCAGAATTTCCACGCAGCGCACGAAAACAAAGGTTAATTTGATTGCGAAGTTGCCGACTTGATACATTGCAAATTTCAACGCACGCAAGATGGCGTAGATGGCATGACTGCAATAACGGTGTCGGAAGGCGGGTCAGCGCGCCACGATCTCGTCTGGTCGAACCAGCCCAAGAACATCGCGCGCGCGCTCATCCAGCAGATCCAGGTCGAGAAACTTCTCCGACAATCGGTTTACCTGATTGGCCATTGCGACGCGTTCGGCTTGCAGCGCTTCAAGTTCCGCCGCGATACGCGCGGCTTCCTGATTTGCGTCATGATAGGCCGCGAGCCCGTGATCACCTTGCAGACCGGAATGGGCAAAGATCGCAATAACCCCTACCAGGAAGATGTATCCTCCCGGCACAAGAAACTGAGTCCACGAAACCCGATCCATCATTGGCCCTGCTCTTGGCTTTGTCGACTTCTGCCGTGTCGATCAATATCCGCAACGTACCTCCGACACATTCTGAGGGAAGATCAAAATCGCACAAACCCGAAACCTGCAAGTGAATGAGTCTTTTTCGACACAACCGTCCACATCAGTTCAGTCGCGGCGGACCAACCCCGTTACAGCGGCTGCCGCCAATGCCGTGACAACCCAGCCAACAATCTCGATGACCCATCGAAGCCACCAGCCAACCCGGCCAAGTGGTCCCCGTTCTGTCGATGGGCCCCATGTATCGCGCTGGCCCAAATCTACCAAAGGCACAAACAGATCGAATGCATAGGCGAATGGCTGGAATGTTTCATAGTCCTTGCCCGGACCCTCTCCCCACGCGGCCGCCGTATGCACCGGGTGGGACTGGGCAGTATCCTGCCAAGCTTGTGATACCAAAATGGGCGCCACTGCAGGTGTCATGTCGCCTGCCTCCCATGTTTCATGAAAGAACCAGGCCGTGGCAGATAGAATCACGGCCATCCAAGCAAGGCTAAGGTGTGGCTTGTACCCGTAACCGATCACATGCCGCATGAAGCGATCACCGATCCACGAAACCGCGAACCCGAACCAACGCCGCTCACGCCAGGCGAGCCGCAAGCTGACCTTGCCCTGCCGCTTCTCCTTCTCAATACGGATCTTTCGAGCATCCCGGTCGTGACCAACTGCCCTCAGCACGCGTGCAAGCTGGGAATAGGGTTGCAGCCAGAAGTCCTGTCCATAGTCCTCCGGGTTTTGACGCGACAACCAATCCAGACGGGTGGCTACATCGGTCGGCGCCTTGGCCGAGAAGTGAACATATTCAAACCCGTTCAGGATCATATCGTTCGGCGCATGATCGTCAGCGGGGCTGTCGTTCAGCGAGTATGTCGATGCCCCAGAAAGGTTCAATCGACCCTCAAACCGCACAAAGTTCTTCAGCGTCAGCTGCCTGCGGATCTCTGCCAAAGCGAGCGAGAGCGCGTATTTTCGGTCCCCGCTTTTAAACACCGCATCGAGGACCATGAAACTGTCACCAATGCTGGCAGAAACGAACCGGGCTGTGCCTTCGCAATAAAACGGCGTCACCGCTTCTTCGTCGCGGCGGCCCATCAGGAAGACGGATCCACCGATCTCGGCACCATCTGCGTTCAAGGCGTCCTGTTCCGCCGCCTCGAACCGACCGGCGCGGCAATCCAGATCCGACCCGATTTTCGCCCGTATCAGCGTTACCGGTCCAACAGCCTGGAACCCATCAGACAATGCCACCTGTCCGTCCACCCGCAAACCGCCGGCGTCAAGTCCGGGCAACGCTGAACCGGCAAAGGACAATGATCGAAGCTTGGTTCCCTTCAGCTGAGGTTTGCGCTGGAACCGGCATGACTTCAGCTCAAGGTCGCAGTCACTTGAGGAACCCGAAAGGTCCAGATGCCCGCTGATCAACGCGCCTTCCAAGCTGACACCTTTTTCATGCAGCAAGCCCTTTGCGCCGCCGCCGAGCGCAAACCAACGCACCAGCGCACCCCGGATGACCCGGTCATCGCCTGCGTCCGCATCAGGGCAAGCACCGTCGCCCAGAGTGCATGTCTCCCCGGCCTCGCAAGCATCCGCAAATTCCTGTTCGGCGCGACTAAGGTCTCCAAACTTCGAGACGTCTGGCATCAATGCCCCCAAGTGCCGGAGGACGCGCGCTGCGCACCCATCCACGCATGGAGATCTTCGATACGTTGTCCGCCAGCCAGGTAAGCCTCGACAATTTCGTCCAGCCGGTCCGCACCGAAAGAACGGAAATGCCCGCCATGAACCGTCTTGGGTGCAAGCCTTCGGATCCGGTCAAGCGTCGCACAGAGCACCTCTGGATCTGAACCCGGCAGATTGTCCAGAAGCAGGCCGTCATAGATCGCATCGCCGCTGAAAAGCGTGCGCGTGCCGATCTCCCAAAGCCCGATAGATCCGGGTGAGTGGCCGGGAAGGTGCAGCACTTGAAACGCCCGGTCCCCGAGATCCAAGACATCGCCTTCGTCCAGGTGGCCGGTCAAAGGCGCAGGGCGCACGCGATAGGTCGCAGGATCAAAGCCCGGATAACGGGCGGGATCGACAAGCTCGGCCACCTCCCACCCACCACCATAGAGCGTGTTGTCCCAGTCAGGCGTAGCCATAATCGCAGCCTCGGAAGGATGAGCGAGCCGATGATCGAACTCCCAAAGCCCGGCAGAATGGTCAAAATGCGCGTGGGTCAAAATAGCGTGCAGCGGTCGGTCGGTCTCGGCCATGATCGTGGCCTTCAGTGGATCCAAACCCAGCCCTGTGTCGATCACCAGATCTCGGTCTCGCCCGCGCACATGCCAGATATTGCAACGCAGCCACGGCGCAACGCCTGTCTCGGTGATCTGGGTGATGCCATCTGATAGATGTCGCAGACGGTGTGCAGATTTGCTCATGACCTAATTCTGATCATGTGATTTGCGTAACCGCAAGTCTTGCGCCGCGCGCGGACTGGATTAAGAACATCTGCATGACAGAACAGGTGGAAACGATCGTCATAGGTGCAGGCGTTGTTGGGCTGGCCGTAGCGCGTGCGCTGGCCCTGACTGGCCGCGAGGTTCTGGTGCTGGATCGTGAGGATGCGTTTGGCACTATTACCAGCGCGCGCAACTCCGAGGTGATCCATGCCGGCATCTATTACGCCAAGAACAGCCTGAAGGCGCGAATGTGCGTTGCCGGCAAACATAAGCTTTACGATTATTGTCGCACAAACGGGATTGCCTTCAACAATTGCGGCAAGCTGATCGTGGCCTGTTCGGACGACGAAGTGGCCGCGTTCGAGGGCATTGCGAAACGCGCCCGGGACAATGGCGTCGAGGACCTGCAGACGATGTCGGCGGCGGATGCCCGCGCGATGGAGCCAGAGCTTTCCTGCAAGGGTGCGATCTGGTCACCCTCGACCGGGATAGTCGATAGTCACAACGTGATGTTGACGCTACTGGGCGAGGCAGAGGCACATGGTGCCATGCTGGTGCTGAACACTGTGGTTGAGAAGATCGCAGTCACCGACGGCGGATTTCTGGTGACCACCGGCGGCGAGGAGCCACTGGTTCTACAAGCCCGTGAGGTAGTCAATTCTGCCGGTCTCGACGCACCGGGGCTGGCTGTTGCCATGACCGGACTGCCAACCGAGGCTGTGCCAAAGCAGTGGATTGCCAAGGGGAACTATTTCTCGCTGACCGGGCGCACACCATTTAGCCGTCTGATCTATCCCGCACCTGTGACGGGCGGCCTCGGTGTTCACATTACGATTGACCTTCAGGGGCGGGCCCGGTTTGGCCCGGATGTGGAATGGCTTGAGGACGCTGACTGGACCGATCAGGCTACCTATGCCGTCGACCCTGCACGCTGCGACAGCTTTTACGATGCGATCAGGCGCTATTGGCCAGCCCTGCCGGACAACTCGTTGACGCCGGATTATTCCGGGATCCGGCCAAAGTTGACCAACGCTCAGGACAAATATGCAGCAGATTTCAGGATCTCTGGTGCAGTCGAGCACGGCTTGCCGGGCTATATCGGGCTCTACGGGATAGAAAGTCCGGGCCTGACCAGTTCGCTTGCGATCGCAGACCATACGACCGAGATGCTTGACCGCGACATGCGCCGGAACGCACCTTCCGCAGCTGCCGAATGAGGATCAGATGACCGACACGACCGAACCCCGCGTCACGCCGTTCTCGACCCATTGGGGCACCTATTATGCCGAAGTATTGGATGGAAAGGTGACAGGCGTGCGCGACTATGCGGACGATCCGGATCCTGCGGTTATCGGGCCGGGCATTGTCGACATGATCGACCACCCAACCCGGATCAGCCAGCCGATGGTGCGCAGAAGCTTCCTCGAGGGCGGTCCGGATGCCGACCGGACCGGTCGGGGCCGCGAAGCATTTGTAGCGGTGGATTGGGACACGGCATTGGATCTGGCGGCGGCGCAGCTGGAGCGGGTGCGCCGGGATCATGGCAATAGTGCCATCTTTGGAGGGTCATATGGCTGGGCCTCGGCTGGCCGGTTCCACCATGCACAAAGTCACGTGCACAGGTTCCTGAACTGCACGGGCGGCTACACTGCCTCGATCGCCAACTATTCCTATGCTGCGGCCTATGCCATCGCCCCACATATCGTCGGGCATTTCAAACAGGTCGTACTAGACAATGCCACGACCTGGCCCGTGGTCGCCAAGCACACGCAGTTGATCGTGGCTTTCGGCGGGCTTGCTCGCAAGAACGCTCAGGTGACTTCCGGCGGGGTCGGGCGCCATACGCTGCGCGAAGGACTGAATTCAGCGAAGGAAAACGGTTGCGACTTCGTTTCGATCAGCCCGCTGCGCAATGACATGATCGAAAGCCTCGAGGCCGAGTGGATGGCGCCTCGTCCCAATACAGACACCGCACTGATGCTTGGGTTGGCTCATACATTGTGGGTCGAGGAATTGGCGGATCGCGATTTCCTTGACCGATACACGGCGGGTTGGGACAAGTTCGAGCCCTATCTGCTTGGTCGGACAGACGGACAGCCCAAGGACGCTGACTGGGCTGCCGGGATCTGCGATCTGCCTGCCGAGGCAATCCGGGGTCTGGCACGGCGCATGGCGGCCAAACGCACTCTCATCACGGTAGCATGGTCCATTCAGCGTTCGGACCACGGCGAACAGCCAATCTGGATGGCTGTCGTACTGGCTGCCATGTTGGGTCAGATTGGCCTGCCGGGAGGTGGTTTCGGCATCGGATACGCGTCGGAGAACGGCATTGGCAATTCTGTACTTCCATTCAGATTTCCAGCAGTACCCCAAGGCAAGAACCCGGTCGGCGGTGCGATCCCGGTTGCGCGAATCTCGGATATGCTGCTGAACCCAGGCGCTGGATATCGCTTTGACGGGCAGGACAGGACATATCCCGATATACGGCTGGTTTACTGGACAGGCGGCAATCCCTTTCACCATCATCAGGATCTTGGACGGCTCACGCGCGCATTGTATCGTCCGGAATGCGTTATCGTGAACGAGATCTGGTGGACGCCCATGGCGCGGCATGCGGATATCGTGTTTCCCGCTACAACTGTGCTTGAACGCGAGGATCTCAGCATGACGCATTGGGAGCCGCTGATGGTGACCATGCGTCAGGCGGTTGA
>JBGCFK010000133.1:0-2607 GCA_045106875.1 Paracoccaceae bacterium
CTCGACAAATTCCCAGAGGCCGTCTTGCGCTTCCCGCTTCTGTCGAGTCTCAGCCGCATTCTGGATTTGCTGCATCTTCGCCAACTCAGAAAGCGCCGCATCGCGAACAACCGGATCTTGGATCTGCATCGCTTGCGCGAAGCGGTCGTCTGATACAACAGCCGCTTCCGGCATCCTCTTCAGAACAGAAGGAACGTATTCACGCGTCTCCTTGTAGGGTATTTTTGACACAAATTCGCTGATTGAGATCTCACCCGTGCGCGGGTCTCCGAAACGCTCAATCCAGCTATCAACCGCGCCAGGGCCAGCGTTATACGCAGCCAATGCCAACTCTGGAACGCCACCATAGCGTTCTAACTGCTGAGTCAAATATTGCGTCCCCATCCGAACATTTTGCTCAGGATTCGCCTTCAGCCACTGCTTGACTTGCGCATCACTCATAGACGCGACGCCAGCGATGCCCATTTGAGAGGCAAGGTCTCTTGCTGTTGCAGGCATAATCTGCATCAAGCCAGCCGCACCTACAGGGCTTTCTGCAGTGGCCTTGCCGCCGCTTTCCTGAGAAATTACCGCCTGCTGCAGGGACGCCGCGACTTCCGCAGCCGCCCCCGTCAGCCTTACAGCGCCTTGCCCTTGCGCCCACTGGCGTCCCTGCCGAAGCTTCGACTCTGTTCCCACAACCTTTTCGATATAGGCGAAGTCACTCGCAGTCAGTCTGCCCTGATTGCGTTGCGCATATGCTAATGCCGCAGATGGGTCATCCTGCGCGCGTCGTAAGATAACAGCCTTCAGAGTTGCGGAAGTGTACGCCTGTTCCGCAGCGAGCCTTTGATCACTGGACCACCCAAGCCGTTCAGCCCGATTGCGAATTTCGCCCACACCGAGCAACAGATGTCCGTTGATTTCGCCTTCATCAGAGAACGCCGCCAAAGCATCGTCAGCGGAGGCCGAAACCCGTGCCTGTGCCGCGCCATCCAGCCAAGCAGTCAGCTCATTGTTTTGATGAACCGCCATCTTTTGGAATGCGCTGTCCACACGCCGTGAGATTGCTGGCTCCAGTCGAGCGCGCATACTTTCAGAAAGATCCTTCAATGCGTCTTCTTTGACGCCATTGATTTCCTTCTGCGTGGCCCCATACTGCGCCACCGCATTATTCTGGCGTTGTCCAAGGTATCCAGTCTCAGGCGCGTAAAGAATTTCTCGGATGCGCTTGGAAACCTCAACGTCCTTAACCGCTGCGTTCGCGGCCTCTTGTTCCTGCACTTCCCTCTGAAACTTCGCATCAAGAGTATTTGCGACTCGGTCCAGGTCATTTGCAACGTCACCAAACGCGTCGGCAATCTGCCCGGTGCGGGCCTGCACGACCTGCGTGCGCGCCCTTGGCGTGGGGCGTGGGGCGTAGGTATCGGGGATACGTGCCATCAGGCGTATTTCGCAAACATGCTTGAAGCACCCGTCGCAATGGTGCTCGCGCCACGAATGAAGCCAGCCCGCGCCGCTGCAGAACCTTCCCTACGCCGAACTCCTGCCTGTGTTCTGAAGTTTCGCGCACGGACCTCGCCATCATAGAGTGCCGTCAACCGTCTGTAGTCGCCTTCTTCGTCAACATCAGCTTCAAGGTCAAAATCCCGGCCACCGCCAGAAGCGCCACCAACAGCACGAGCACGGGATAATGCCAATTTTTTCTGGCGTGCGTTATCCGCAACGTCACGTGTTGCAATAGCCCGTTCTTCTTCGGCTTTCTGTTCAAGCTGCTTTGCCTCGAAATTCAACGCGTCTTGCTGCTGCTTGCCTTGCGCTCTGGCCGCTCCTGCCGAAAGGACGGTAGATCCGATTGTCGCCGCTGCAGAAGCAATACCAATCAATAAGGTTGGTCCAGAAACTATGCCGAAGTCCATGTGTATACCTCCCCTTCTTCACCGCTGCCAGCGTGAACCCACCCCAGGCGTTCAAGAAACGCACATGAGTTTTCTTCATCAGGCGATGCGACACAAATTGCGGGCAACCCCGCCTTTATAAGAGAGGACATAAACAGCCGTGACGACCGCATGATTGTGACAGGAAATTCGCGCATTTTATCTTTCATGGTCGAGAACACCATCACCATATCACCCTGCATGTAGTGACCAGCCATTCCGATAACCTCACCATTAAGGTCAGCCACCCAGGCCCTCATGCTCACGGGCGGCGACATGTCGTAGATCGACTCGAAGTCACCGGGCCTAGCGGCTCTAACCAACGGTCTTTTGCTGTCTGTCAACGTTCAGCACCGCAGCCATTACAGTCACATGACGAGGCGCGTTTGCTTCCATGCATATTCTGCTATCCGTGTCCCAATCGCCTTGAAACTCAAGCATATCTTCGTCGTATGCATCCCACGTCGCGTCAGACGCCACGTCAGCGCCGTTTTCAATCAGCGGCAATTCGTCCATCAGATCGAAAGAAGGGCCGTAACGTAAGCCCTGCGCATGTGTGTCTGCTAAAATTAACCCAAGATGATCAATTCGAGAGCGCTGGGTGAGACTCATGCCCGCTTCAAGCTGGACTCCAAGTTTCCCAGATTTGTAACGCGCTCGGTATCCTAGTCCAATGATCGCGTTTTCGACG
>JBGCFK010000134.1:0-9081 GCA_045106875.1 Paracoccaceae bacterium
AGATGCTGGCGGCTTGTGCCCGAAGTAGGCTCGCTGGGCGATCCGCATCTGTGCAAGCGTTGTTCCGAGGTGGTTGGTGGCTGATACCGCACAAATGGCGTCTTCGGACATGATTTGGCCCCCTTGCTGTTCCATGCTAGGCTCTTACAGGGGGATAAGGACTGCGGGGACTATGGGATGCGAGCGCTTGGCTTGTGGATGTTGGCTTGGGCGCTTGGCGTGTTGCCGGGAACGTTTGCGGCAGCCAAGGATCGGACTCTGACCGCGAACAATGGAGTTGTCTTGCCTGCGCCGCAAATCGAGGGGCTGGCCTGCAGTAAACTTCAGGATCTGATGTATCTCTACTCAGCAAGCGCATATCGAAAGCCGGGTATCATCCCGAGTGAAGGCCCCGATCTGGAGTTGCTGGTCTACGAGAATACATTGGCCATGTACCACTACGAGACCTGCCAACCTGGTCGGAACGATTTTTCCAGCGCGTCAGAGGCGTTCGGCAAAGGTTTCAATTGAGCTCTGCGACCTCCTGCAGGCATATGCTTGAAGGCAGGATGCCTTCCGGCTAAGAGCGCCCGATGAACGTTGTATTTCGCCTTCTGCTGCCGATCGCCCTTGTTACCTTTGCCGTCGATCGGCTGAGCAAGTGGTGGATTGTCGATCATCTGGATCTGCGCCATTTAGGATATATTGAGGCTTATCCACCCTATCTGAACCTTATCATGGCGTGGAACACGGGTATCAACTTTGGCATTCCTCTGGGTGGACCCTGGATGCTGATCGGGCTGAGCGTCGTTATATCGATGGCTCTGGTGGTATGGACATGGCGACGCGGTGCTGCTGTGCTCGCTGCGGGCGCCGGACTGATCGTAGGCGGTGCGTTGGGAAATGCCTGGGACCGGGCTTTCTATCCTGAACAGGCTGTGGCCGATTTCATCAACAACGCGTGTTGCGGCTTTCACAACCCTTTCTCATACAATGTTGCAGATATCGCGATCTTTGCGGGCGCGATCTGGGTGGCTCTGAAGGCATGATGACTGGCACGGTCCGATTTTCGTTGAGTGTTCGGCGCGGCTGGGTCAACTTGAAGCAGTGGAATGGTTGCGGGAGATGGACATGGTAGCCTTGGGCAAAAGCACTCGTCTTTGGCTTGGACTGGCGATTGCCTTCGGGCTGGCTGGTTGCGAAACGATCGGCAATCCGATCGACGCCATCAATGGTGACCGTAAGGCACCGGATGAATTTCAGGTTCTGGCGCGCAAGCCGCTCAAGATGCCGGGCACGCTGGATTTGCCCGAACCGCGGCTGGGCGAGGTTTCACCATTGGAGCCTGACCCGACAACGGATGCTGTAATTGCACTTCTGGGTGTGCCATCTGCTTTCCCTGCGGCTTCGGCAAGCCCGGGTGAGGCGGCCCTTCTGTCCGCGGCCAATGCATCGGCATCCAACCGTGAGACAGCGCTGCGGCTGGAACAATCCGAGCGGGATCTGGAGGCTTCTCAGCCCTACGAGACACCGTCGATTTTCGATCTGTTTGGCGAGGGAGAAGACGTGCCAGAGGACGCTCTGATCCCGGACGCAGAAGCCAGACGCCTGCAAACCGAAGGCGTTGCCGTGACCCCCGTCGATCCGAATGCAGTGCCTGATGTCGTGCCTGGGGAAGGCTCGACGAGCGGTTCCGACCTGTTCTATGACCCGTCGGGCCGCAGGCCGAACAACAGATTGCCGAACGCGAACACGACAACGGCTTTCTGATTGGATCAGACGCACTATCTAAAGCGTCGGAACCAATCGGAGGTGTCATGTTGAAACGCGTTCTGGCGCTAATTGCGGTCGCGCTGTTGCCAAGTGTTGCGGCCGCTGAGCCACCCGTCACTCATTTCCAGCTGGACAACGGTATGGATGTGGTTGTGGTCGAAGATCATCGCGTGCCTGTGGTTACACATATGGTCTGGTACCGCATAGGTGCCGCGGACGAGCCGCGCGGGGTTTCCGGCATTGCACATTTCCTCGAGCATCTGATGTTCAAGGGCACTGATGAGATCCCGGACGGTGCGTTCTCCAAGATCATTGCTGCCAATGGTGGGCAGGACAATGCGTTCACGTCACAGGACTACACGGGATACTTCCAGCGCATCGCAGCGGATCGGCTTGATCTGATCATGAAGATGGAAGCGGACCGTATGACTGATCTGGTCATCACCGAGGAGCATATCCTCAAGGAACGCGCCGTGATCCTGGAGGAGCGATCCAGCCGGATGGACAACTCGCCGGCGGCGCTTTTCACGGAACAGCTCCAGGCGGCGCTTTATCTCAACCACCCATACGGTCTGTCCGTATCGGGTTGGCGACACGAGATGGAGCAGCTTTCGATGGAGGATGCGCTGGATTTCTATGCGCGCTACTACGCGCCCGACAATGCGATCCTTGTGGTGGCAGGGAACGTCACCCCCGAACAGGTGCGCTCACTGGCCGAGACACATTACGGGCCCATTCCGGCTGCAGGCACCACGTTGGTCGAACGACCACAGGAGCCCCCACAGCGTGCGCCCCGCCGGATTGAGATGTCGGATGCGCGGGTCGGACAACCCTTCATGGCGCGCTATTATCTTGTGCCTGCCTACGATCCCGATGACCCTAAGACCTCGGCCGCCCTGTTGATTGGCGCGCGGGTGCTGGGGGACGGCGTGGGCTCGCGCCTTTCCAGTGCGATCCAGGTGAGGGATCAGATGGCTATTGGCACCGGGGCGGGGTATAATCCGCGCTCTCGCGATGCGACGACCTTCACGCTGTATGGGGTGCCTGCCGAGGGTACGAAGCTGGAGGAAATCGAGGCCGCACTGGATCGCGAGCTTGAAGCTTTCATAGAAAGCGGACCAACCGATGAAGAACTCACACGTGTCAAACGTATCATGCGGGCAAGCAGGATCTTCTCGCAGGATAGTCAGTCTTCTCTGGCGCGGTCCTACGGGGCAGCGCTTGCGATGGGCTTTTCGGTTGAGGATGTGCAGGGTTGGCCTGACGTAATCGAAGCCGTGACCGCCGAAGATGTGAAGAACGCGCTTCGCGAGCATCTGAAGATCGAAGCCTCTGCCACAGGCTATCTGCGCACCGCGGAGGGTGAAGGATGACGACCATGTCACGGTTCTTTTCCACGGCAGCCTTGTTGCTGGCATTCGTCTTTGTCTCCCACGCTGCCAAAGCCGAGGTCGAAATCGAAGAACATACAAGCCCCGGGGGGCAGGTCTTCTGGCTTGTGCAGGAAGACAGCATCCCCATCGTCTCGATCGAGATCGGATTTGCCAATGGTGCCTGGAATGATGCTATCGGCAAGGAAGGTCTGATACGATTTGCCTTCAGCCTTCTCGGCGAGGGTGCAGGCGATATGGAGTCCATCGCCTATGAACAATACGCTGACGACATCTCGGCCAGAATTGGCTTCGGCTCTGGACGGGATGGTGCATGGGCCTCGGCGCGCTTTCTGGCAGAGAGTCTGGATGCAGGCGTAGATCTCTTCGGGCTGACCATGACGCAGCCACGTTTCGACGAAGAGCCGGTTGCGCGGACCCGTCGGCAAATCCTGTCGGGGATCGCTTCGGCCAAGAACAATCCGTCGTCGGTAGCGGCGCAGGCCTGGTTCGCTCGGGCCTTCCCGGATCATCCGTACGGGCGCGGCACACGCGGCACTGAGGAGAGCATCGCAGGGATCACTGTCGAGGATCTGCGCGCCGCCCAACAGCGTGTGCTGGTGCGTGCTGGTGCGATTGTCTCAATAGTCGGAGCGATCAATCCGCAGAAGGCAGGTGAAGTCGTGGACCGACTGCTGGCCGGCTTGCCCGAAGGCACGGCGCCCGAGGTCCCTGTCGCGCAATCCGTTCCGCCACCAGGTATCCATGTGATTGCTGAAGATGTGCCTCAGTCGGTCGCGCTCTTTGGTCAGAAGGGCATAAGCAGGGACGACCCGGACTGGGTTCCAGCCGCTGTGATGAATTATATTCTGGGCGGAGGTGGTTTGACCTCGCGCCTGACTGAAGAAGTGCGGGAACGTCGTGGGCTGGCTTACTCTGTCTCGTCATCGTTCCGCGATATGGAAGGTGCCGGCATCATTATCGGCTCGGTCCAGACCGAGAACGCACGGATTGGCGAGAGCCTCGAGGTGATCAAGGCCGAATGGCGACGCATGGCCGAGGGCGGCGTCACCGAAGAAGAACTGCAGGCGGCGAAGACGTATCTCACAGGATCATTCCCGCTTGGCTTCGACTCAAACGGCAAGATCGCAAATTATCTGGGCTTTGTGCAGAATGAGAAGCTTGGGATTGATCATATCAATCGGCGCAATGGCCTGATCGAAGCCGTCACCCGCGAAGACGTCCAACGTGCGGCAGCGCGTTTACTGGACGCAGACGCATTGTCGATTGTGGTGGTGGGGCAACCAGAGGGGCTTTAGCCTGCGCTATGCCCCTCCATTAGAACTGCAACCGGGGCGATCAGCCCTGGCGAGCCTTGAAACGGCGTTGGGTTTTGTTGATCACGTAAACACGACCCTTGCGCCGCACAACGCGGCAATCGCGGTGGCGTTGCTTCAGCGAGCGCAGTGAGTTTTTGACCTTCATTATTCTGCCTCCTGATGGGCGTATCTGTCGTCGGTTGGATTTACGCGGAGCGTTTGCCTTCACGGGAGCGCGCCATATACCCAAGCCTCCCGAGGTTGGCAAGGGGTAACCTGGGTGTTCTGCCCGTGACCTCGTCGATCAGCGGGGCAGATACACGGCGACATTTGCAACATCGCCCTGACCGATGCCAAGGGCCTTGGCTGCCTCGTTTGACAGCGTCGCTGTGCGGCCTCCCGAGCTTGCATCACGCCAGTAGAAGGTTACCCGTGTCGTAGCGCCAGTGGCCGTATCAGTAATCCAGCCTGTACGCTGCTTGCGATCAAACGGACCAGCAATCCAGGCACCAGACCTTGTATCTGCTCCGGTGAAGACCGCGGGGGTAAACCCGATCCAGCGCGCGTTGGCCAGTGTTGGGCCTGCCTCAGCCGGATTGATGGCAGCCAGTTGAGTCTCGACCTGCGCCGTCTCACCCTCGTCAGGCGCGTCGCTCACTAGGGGTGCTGTTGGTTCTTGCGGTGTTTCAGGAACAGGCAGGGCTGGCACTTGCGGGTTGGCCGGAACAAGTTGTTGGTCAGGCACTGCGAGGCCGCCGGCTGGCGCCGGGTTCACCAATATAGGCACTTCATTCTCGACCACTGACGGCAGCTGTGGCGTGATCTCTTCTGGGACGGGTGCAGTAGCGACTTCGAAAGGAGGTTCAGGCTGCTCCTGCTGTTGTGGTTCTACCTCGGGTTCTGGTTCGCGTACCGCGATTGCAGGAGTTTCGGGAACCCCAGGTGTCTCCGGCACAGTTGGCGAAACGGGCTCTGTCGTGGTTGGTGCAACAATCGTGGGTGTTGTGGCCTCGGGTTCCTCGATGACAGGTACAGCGGGCACTGCAGCTTCCGCGTCAGGTGCCACCGCTGCCAGCTCGGGCGTCTCAGCGATCTCGGGTATTGCCGGTGTTTCTACTTCGGGCACAGGCAAGGCCAACGAAATTTCAGGTGCACCGCCTGCGGTTGTTGCCGCCGCTGCTACGGCGGCTGCCCCGGTTCCGGGCTGCTGAGGTGCTACGATTTCAGGTGTTGTCACTTTGGGTGTGGGCAGTGCCACTAACGATGGCGCATTGCTGACCGCTGCCACCTCTGGTGATTTACGTGTTGTGACACGGGGTTTCGCAGGTGTCGGCTTTTCGATGGCCGCCAGAACCTGATCCGCGTCCAATCCCTGAACGATACTTTCTGCAGACGGGTTCCGCAGTTCTGCCTGACTGACCGGTCTGGCGGGCTTTGGAGTCTGTGGTCTGGGTTCATCAAGCGCCAGATCCAGTTCCGGTTTGTCCTTTTGTTTCACAGGCTGTGGCTCTGGTTCGGTTTTGACCGGTAATACCGGCTGCGGCGCAGGAGCTTCGACCACTTCAACAGGCTTCGGAGCTTCCGGTACAGGCGCGGGTGAGGGCGCAGGGGCCTGTGCAATTTGCACGGGCTTAGGCGCGGCACCGGAGACGGCCAGGCTGCATCCTTCGGCGCAATTCAGGCTTTCCATCCACGCCAGCGCGGATGACGTGACCGACTGCGCGACATCTCCAGACTCTGCAAATGGCAAGCCGCGGGCTTCTGCAACGGTGTTGCCGCTGGCAAGGTCGACCATGCGCAGGTCCATGATCCCGGTGCCGCTGACATTCGCATCGATGCGTGTCGCCTTGTCGCCATAGAAATACACGTTGCTGGCTTTGGTCAGGCCGAGGTTGATCGCATTGATCATGCCCGATCCAGACGATCCGCCTACTTTGACATACGAAACACTCCAGACCTCGCCGGGGAATTCTGCCCATGCGTCGCCGCTTGTGCCCACGGTCACTGCCGTGCCCGCAAGCAGATATGCCAAAACCCGCCCAGTCCCGCTCCAGCGCGCCATTCTGCGTCTCCTTCGGTCTCTGTATTCCTGCCCGGCGGGTTCAACCCGGTTGGGCTCATATGCTCGATTGCCTCAGCGCTCTCTGGCGCACTTTATCCGAGTATGCCTGTTTGCAAACAAAGTTGCAATTTCCTTCGCTGACGGCGTTGCCTACAGCAAAAAGCCCTCGCCGGAGGGCGAAGGCTTCGAGTTCTGCAGTCATGCAAGATGCTTCAGGCCAGTGCGGCTTTCGCCTTGTCCACGATCGAGCCGAAGGCATCGGGTTCGTGCACGGCCAGATCGGCAAGAACCTTGCGGTCGATCTCGATGCCAGACTTGGACAGGCCATTGATGAACCGCGAATAGGTGAGGTTTTCATCATGGGCTCGCACTGCGGCATTGATCCGCTGGATCCACAATGCGCGGAACGTCCGTTTCCTGCGCTTGTGGTCACGTGTCTGGTACTCAAGCGCCTTGGCCACAGCGTTTGTCGCCGTACGGAATGTCCGCGAGCGTGCGCCGTAGTAACCTTTGGCTGCTTTGAGGGTCTTCTTGTGCCGGGCAATAGAAGCCGGGCCGCCTTTTACTCTGGGCATATCCGGTCTCCCTTACGCGTATGGCAGGAATTGTTTCACAATCTTCTCATCTGGCTTGCAGAGGACCGTGGTTCCGCGTGCGTTGCGGATGAATTTTCTGGTGCGTTTGATCATGCCGTGACGCTTTCCGGCCTGTGCGACCTTGATGCGTCCGTTGGCAGTGACCTTGAAGCGCTTTTTAGCGCCCGACTTGGTCTTCATCTTGGGCATTTCGATCTCCTGTTAGGGTCGTTCGAACGCCGCCGCGGCAGCCCATACTGGCCGGACGTCGATTAGGAAGCGCGGCTTATAGGGCTGCGTCCTCAAAAGTGCAAGCGTGTTGATAGGCAGTCCTGCAGCACCGGGCCGGCGCACATCCGCCTGCTCCAGACTGTTCGGTCAGGCTATGTCTGCGGTGTATTCATTGCGGTCGACAAGGCAAATATTGTACTTCAGAAACGCCCTGTCGCGCGCGTTTTGAACGGACTTGTATTCATCGCTAAGGAAGATCTCCTGCACCACGGCGAAATCGGGATACTCGACCACCATGATGATCTCGGTAACCTTCTCGCCAATCACCGGGTTGCCCAGTTCAAGACGTTGCACCAGCTTGCCTTCATACTTTTCCATAAGTTGCGATGCCACCTGGAAGTAGTCTTGCAGTGCATCCTGTTCGTCCGGATTTATTGTCAGACTCGCAACAACCTGGATCATAGACACCCCTCTCTTTGTACATCCAGCCCCCCAGTTGGACGCGCAAAGAGTCAGAGGATAGCGGCGAATTTTGGGCAATCGGCAGGCTGTCTCAAAATGGATCTGTTCGACCGCCTTTTCCAGTGTCTACCACATGCGCGGAACAGCGTATTCCGGGTAGCCCTTGTCATATCCCTCGGCATCAAAGTCCTGATTGACCTCACGCAGGAAGTCGCCTGCTGTGGGTACAGACCCGTTCTCATCTCCGCTCAACCAAAGCCGTGAGCGCATGAGCGCCTTGGCGCACTGGAAATACAGTTCTTCGATTGTCACCACGGCAACACTGCGCGGGTGCTTGCCGCGCTGTTCGAACTGTTCCGTGACTGCCGGGTCCGCTGTCAGAACTGCCCGCCCGTTCATCCGCACCACATTATTGCAACCGGGTACCATGAACATCAGACTGACACGCGGGTCGCGGACAACGTTGCGGAGCGCGTCGATCCGGTTGTTCCCGCGCCAGTCGGGCAGCCATATCGTATGTTCGTCAGCAATCCGCACCACGGGCCCGTCATCGCCGCGCGGCGTGGCGTCGGTTCCCTCTGGTCCAACAGTGGTCAGCACGACAAACCGGGCGCTGTCGATCCATTTGCGATACATGGGTGTCATGCGACGCGCGACCTTGCTGATTGCAAGCGGGTTCACCTCGCCGTAGATCAGTTCCAGTTCCTCAACCGTTCCGATCGTCTGCATCGCATTCTCCCGCAAATGAAAAGAGCCCGAGGTCTGACCCCAGGCTCCTCCAATTTGCGCGAATGTTTCCGCGCGTCAAGCAATGGCGAAGATCAGACGAGGTTCCAGAGTTCTGCCTCATCCAGCGTGGCCTGCAATTCTTCTGAGACAACAACAGCGTCGAAGTCGGTTCGGCTGTCCAGCAGCACGAAGTTCTCGATCTGCGATGTGATCAGGCCCAGTTCTGCGAAGCGATTGATGTTGAGCGCGCCCCCGTCCGAGGCAATCTCTGCCTCGACTGCGTCGCGAACATCATCGCTAACGACAAGGTAAAGCGTGTCTTCGCCCGCGCCGCCCCGGAAGTAGTCCCGGTCGGTGCCATTCGCGCCGCCGATGAGCTCAGCCTCGGCGTAGAAGAAGACGTCATCGCCATTGCCGCCGAAGGCCCGATCCGAGCCCAGACCGCCAATAAGTGCGTCATCTTCGTTCCCACCGAGCAGGAAATCGTTTCCGTCATTGCCAGTGACTACATCTGAACCTGCACCACCGAAGACGAAGTCATTGCCGCCGCCACCGGCAACGATGTCGTTGTCGGCACCGCC
>JBGCFK010000135.1:0-6333 GCA_045106875.1 Paracoccaceae bacterium
CCTCGACCGGGACCGTGTTACCATTCTCCGCGATCTCGGGTGCGCCGATTTCGACACCACCGTCTGCCACGTCCGCACCGCCGGTGAAGGCCTTGATCGCTTCTTCAGTCAGATCTGTCGATGCCCAGGCTGGGAGAGGCAGCGCCGCCGCAGCGGTCGCGCCGATACCCAGAGCAAGGGTCTGACGTCTGGTCAGTTCCATCCTATCCTCCGTCAATTTTCTTTGAGTGTCATCAGGTAGGCGACGATGTCCTCGACCTGCTGTGCAGAGAGTATCGTCTTGCCTTCGAATTTTTCCAGCGGGCGATTGTAACCCGCGACGTTGTAGAAGGCTGGCATTATCGTGCCCTCGAACATCATCTTCGAGTTCGTCACGATACCGCGCAGTTCGGCTTCTTCCCAACGGTCTGCAACGCCGTCCAGTGGAGGACCAACCTCGCCATGAAAGCTCTCATCAGAGACGTCCGAGTTCACATG
Organism: Paracoccaceae bacterium; assembly: GCA_045106875.1. Lineage (GTDB taxonomy): Bacteria > Pseudomonadota > Alphaproteobacteria > Rhodobacterales > Rhodobacteraceae > Thermohalobaculum. The sequence goes on from JBGCFK010000135.1 coordinate 478, forward strand.
GCATGCCAGGCAATTGCCCAGTTTGCGGCCCACGAACCATTCCTTGCCCTTTGCAGGGTCACCCGCAACACCGGTCAGCGAGGCTTGGATCGCCCCGTCCTCGAACGTTACGTCTCCGGGTGCAACCGCGCCGGCCAGGGCGGTGCTTGCCGCCATGATCCCCACAATCGCTGTCAGAGCGAGTTTACGCATTCCCTTCCTCCCAAAAGCACTGCATTCCGCATGTCTTTGGAGCGACACTAAACACAGCAGCCTTGCGAATCCAACCCTTAAATTCATAAGATTGAATACATTCCAAATTGCTGCAATTGCTCAATAAATCTCCGCTTCAATGCTGCACTTGCTCAATTACTTTGCCGCTCGGCAAGTTTGCGCGCATGGTATTTCTGGAAGTGCTCGTCGCCCTCATAGCCCTTCTCTGCCACCCATTGAAACATGTGCAGCGTTGTCCCCTTGGCGAAGGCGCCCGGTATCTGGCTGACGGCTGCCTGCCCTGCCGGTACATCCGGCACGTCGTCGGGCATGAACATGATTGTCGGCGTGAACACGACACCCCAACGCTTTGCCATTTCCTTCTCTGGCAAAGCCTCACCGTCGAAATCTGTGACCTCCTCGTCACCGAACAGGTTCATCTGGACCACCAGATAGTTGGCCTTGATGTAGTCGGCGACTTCAGGGTCCGAGAACACCTCCTCGTGCATCTTCTTGCAGTAGATACAGCCGCGTTGCTCGAAGAAGATCACCAGCCGTTTGCCTTCGTCCGTAGCGGTTTCCAGATCCTCGGCCATGTCCTTGAAGGTCACGGTCATCCACGGCTGCTTGTGCAACCCGTCATCACCGACCTCTACGGCAAGGGACGGTGAAAGAAACAGGGGGGTTGCCAGCAACAGCCCGGTAATCATGGCAATGAAACGCATGTTCTTCTCCCTATTGGATCAGGCCCAGGTCTGGGGCCACGGTCAGCATGAAGTTGGCGATCTCATTCACCGAGTTTGTTCCGATCAGCACGGCGAACAGGACCAGCATCACGCCAATGCCCTTCTCGATGGTTGGCAGATGGCGGCGGATACCCTTGGCCCAGGCCAGAAAGGGCCCGACGAACAGCGCCGCAATCACGAAGGGCAGCGTCATGCCGATGCCGTAAGCCAGCAGCAGCAGCGCGCCCTGGGTCACGGAGCCGGCATCGGCTGCCTGGAACAGGATCAGCGCGAGGATCGGACCGGCGCACGGGGTCCAGCCAAACGCGAAGGCCATGCCGATCAGCAGCGGCCCGGCAAGCCCCAATCCCCTGCCCAGAGGATTATCGCCCAGATCGAACTTCGCTTCACGCATCAGGAAACCGATGCGGAAGACGCCCAGATAGTGCAGTCCCAGCAGCAGGATGATGGCGGCTGCGGCCCAGCGCAATTCCTCGGAATAGGCACGGATCTGCTGCCCGAATGTGCTGGCTGCGGCCCCAAGCCCGACAAACACGATGATCATGCCCGCCGAGAAAAGAAGGGCCGACAGGACCACTCGGCCACTACGCGGAGCGCTGGCCCCATCCTTGTTCGTCTGGGTCAAGTCCTCGAATGTCAGGCCCGAGATGTAGCACAGATAGAACGGCACAATGGGCAGGATGCACGGTGTAAGGAATGAGGCGAGGCCCGCTGCCGCTGCCCCAAGATAGCTCACATCAAAGCCCATCAGCTGTCTCGATTCTTCTGGCAAAACATATGCAAGTTTGTATATATGTTTGGCATGAAATCAATCATGTCTCTTCTCGCGGTTCTGATTTTCGGGTTATCGCTGAGTGTGGCGCCGGTGAAAGCCGCAGAGCTTCTGATGTTCGAGGAAGAATGGTGCCATTGGTGCGACCGGTGGAATGACGAAATCGGCGTGATCTACAACAAGACGACCGAGGGCAAGCGCGCTCCTCTCCGCCGGATTGACATTCACGGGACCTTTCCTGACGATGTCGAACTGACAAGTCGCCCGCAGTTCACGCCAACCTTCGTGTTGATCGAGGGTGGCCGGGAACTGGGCCGCATCGAAGGATATCCTGGGGAGGATTTCTTTTGGGGGCTGCTTGGGCGGCTACTGGACAGATTGCCCGAAGAGGATACCTCCGCGGCACCCGCGCCGGATCTGGCGACGAACTAAGGGCAGAGCATGTCACTTCCTGTTTTTGACGATGGCCTCGAGGAGGCCGAACTGGATGAGATGATGGAGAACGCCCAGCGGGCGACAGACTTTCTCAAAGCGCTGGCGCATGAGGGACGTTTGCTGATCCTCTGCCATCTTGCCTCTGGCGAGAAATCGGTGACCGAACTGGAAGATCTGTTGTCGGCGCGTCAGGCCGCGGTGTCTCAGCAGCTGGCCCGGCTCAGGATGGAGGGGCTGGTCAGCTATCGCCGCGACGGCAAGGCAATGTACTACAGTCTTGGCGATGAACGCGCCAAGCGGATGATTGAAATGGTCTACGACATGTTCTGTAAAGAGGACGACGCCTGAGACCGGCAAGACGCCTGCAAAAAGGTGCATGCCGGAACAGAAAGCCTTTTGGGAGGAAGGCTACATGGATCTGATCGAGATCAATCTGATCGAGACGGTGGCCGCTGGCCCGTTGATCGGCCTTCTGGGCGGGCTTGTCCTTGGGCTGGCTGCGCGGCGAGGTCGGTTCTGCACGCTTGGTGCCATCGAAGATGCGCTCTACGGTCAAGACTGGGACCGGATCCGGATGTGGGGTCTGGCACTGGCCGTGGCGATCCTGGGCACATTCGTCTCGGCCCATCTTGGCATGGTCGACATCTCGGAATCCCTTTACGCACGCCAGGGCTGGAACCCGGTTGCAAGCATCCTTGGTGGCCTGATCTTCGGCTATGGCATGGCGATCGCGGGCAATTGCGGCTACGGAGCGCTGGCCCGACTGGGCGGGGGAGACCTGCGCTCGCTGGTTATCGTCATCGTCACAGGCGTTTCCGCATATCTGATCCAGCTTGGGCCACTGGCGCCCTTGCGCGTGTATCTCTTTCCTGCTGCCGACCCCGGAAAATCGCACGGTTACGCTCATTTCATCGGCGAGAACTTTGGATTTGCTCCACTGGTCCCTGCGGTGCTTGTCGCGGCGGGCCTTGCGGCTGTTGCTCTTGTCGGTCTCCGCGCCAAGCCGCGCGAAATGTTCTGGGGCGCGATGGTTGGTCTTGCCATCACCTCCGGCTGGATCGGAACGAGCTTGCTGGCCGAGCATTCCTTCGACGTTGTGGTGGTCGAGTCCCACAGCTTCACCGCACCACTGGGCGAGACGCTTCTGTTCCTGATGACCGGAAGCGCCGGGGGATTGAACTTCGCTGTCGGCTCGGTCACCGGCGTCGTTTTGGGCGCACTGTTGGGCAGCATCAGCAAGGGTCATTTCCGGTGGGAGGCCTGCGATGACCCGGGCGAGCTTGGTCGTCAGATCCTTGGCGGCTTTCTGATGGGCATTGGCGGCGTATTGGCGTTGGGCTGTTCCGTCGGACAAGGCCTGACCGCGTTCTCGACGCTTGCCTTCAGCGCACCCTTCGTGCTTGCCGCAATAGTTGCAGGCGCGGCGCTGGGATTGCGCCAGTTGATCCAGGGTTTCGAGCCGGTCTGAGCGGTCCGCTATCATCGCACTTGCCCAAAGCACTGATTCCCCTGCAACCTGAGCGGACGATCGCCGCAAAGGCGACGCCTTTAAAGGGAGGAATTCTGATGCTCGATACAACCGCCGAATTGCGCGCGGGGCAGATGCTCAAGGCTCTGGGGGATGCGCTGGAGAATGGATATATAGAAGCCGCCGTCTCGCTTTTTGCCGAGACCTGCTACTGGCGCGATCTCGTCAGCTTCACCTGGAATATCCGGACCATGGAGGGTCGGGATCAGGTACGCGACATGCTCACAACGCAGCTTGCCGATGTGAAGCCGACAAACTGGGCGCTGAACCCTGACGAGGTTGTCACAGACGAAGACGGGATCACGACCGCGTGGTTCACCTTCGAGACCGGGGTGTCGCGTGGCTATGGCCTGATGCGCATGCAGGGCGAGCAGATCTGGACGCTGCTGACCACCATGGTCGAGCTGAAGGGGCATGAGGAACCGCACAATCTGCACCGGCCGCTCGGCGCCAAGCACGGCGCGGCCAAGAACCGTCCGAGCTGGAAGGAAGAACGCGAAGCGGAGGCGGCGAACCTCGGTTACACGGAACAACCCTACACCGTCATCATCGGTGGCGGTCAGGGCGGCATCGCGCTGGGGGCCCGGCTGCGCCAACTGGGCGTGCCCACGATCATTGTCGAGAAGAACGAGAACCCGGGTGACAGCTGGCGCAAACGCTACAAGTCGCTCTGCCTGCATGACCCGGTCTGGTACGACCACCTGCCCTACCTTCCGTTCCCGAAGAACTGGCCGATCTTCAGCCCGAAGGACAAGATCGGGGACTGGCTTGAGATGTACACCCGCATCATGGAGCTGAACTACTGGACGAACACCACCGCCAAGTCTGCAAAGTATGACGAAGCAAACGGTGAGTGGACGGTGATTGTCGATCGTGACGGCGAGGAAGTGACCCTCAGGCCGAAACAGCTCGTGCTCGCGACGGGCATGTCCGGCAAGGCAAACGTTCCAGATTTCCCTGGCATGGACAGGTTCAAGGGCGACCAGCACCATTCCTCGCAACACCCCGGCCCGGATGCTTACAAAGGCAAGAAAGCGGTCATCATCGGGTCCAACAACTCGGCCCATGATATCGCGGCGGCTCTGTGGGAGAACGACGCGGATGTGACCATGGTGCAGCGGTCCTCGACCCACATCGTCCGGTCGGACCCGCTGATGAAGCACGGGCTTGGCGCGCTTTATTCCGAGGAAGCCATTGCCGCGGGTGTCGATCACCACAAGGCCGATCTGATCTTTGCGTCTATCCCTTACGCAATCCTGCACGAGTTCCAGAAGCCGGTTTACGCGACCATTCGGGAGGAAGACGCTGAATTCTATTCCGGGTTGGAGAAGGCTGGGTTCTGGCTGGACTGGGGCGATGACGATTCAGGGTTGTTCATGAAGTACTTGCGGCGCGGGTCCGGGTATTACATCGATATCGGAGCTAGCCAGCTGATCATTGACGGAGAGGTCAAGGTCACGCGCGGACAGGTCACCGAGATCACGGAAACCGGTGTGGAGCTGGATACGGGCGAGGAACTCCCCGCCGATGTCATCATCTACGCAACCGGGTACGGGTCGATGAACGGCTGGGCAGCGGACCTGATATCGCAGGAAGCTGCGGACAAGATCGGCAAGGTCTGGGGCCTTGGGTCTGAGACCACCAAGGACCCCGGCCCCTGGGAGGGCGAGCAGCGCAACATGTGGAAGCCGACCCAGGTCGAGGCCCTGTGGATGCATGGTGGCAACCTGCACCAGTCGCGGCATTATTCCCAGTTCCTGTCGCTGCAGATCAAGGCGCGGATGGAGGGTATTCCGACGCCGGTGTATGGGTTGCAGGAAGTGCATCACCTGGGCTGATCAGGCTCTCATCAGGGGTGCCCGATTGCGCCCCTGACACGCTTAAGGGCAATAACAATATCTGATCACGCTTATCAGAAAATGCAACTTCCCCTGATGACTGGTCAGAGCTACCTTCCCTGCGCAGACAACGAGCCGCGGGCGATTCCCTCCGCTGGCGGTCAAAAACCAACGAATAGGATCGGAGAGAACTCATGATGGACGGCGTGGAAGCGTGCCCCTTCACGGGCGGCACGCAAGTAGCGAACCGGGACTGGGGGCCGAACAGCCTGAACCTGGATATTCGGCACCAGAATGCGGCGCTCTCAAACCCGATGGGAGAGGCGTTTGATTATGCCGATGCGT